>NZLV01000163.1 GCA_002694345.1 Maricaulis sp. | reverse complement strand
TTAGCCTTCGTATTTGACGATTTCGCCATGGCGCGTGCAGTCCGGGCTGACCAGTTCGGAAATCAGCGGCCACAGCACGGACGGGTGGGGCAGGGTTTTCGGATCCTCGCCCGGGAAGGCCTTGGCGCGCATGATGGTGCGCATCACACCCGGATAGACGATGTTCGCCTTCAACTTGCCCGCAGTCTCATGCTCCTTGGCCCAGGACTGGACCAGGGCGTCGAGACCGGCCTTGGAGGCGGCATAGGGGGCCCAGAAGGCCCGGCGGCTTTCGGCCGCACCGGAGGAGATGAAGACGGCCCGGCCGGCATCAGAAGCCAGCAGCGGCGCTTCGAAGGCGCGGATCATGCGGGCCGGGGCGATCAGGTTCACGCCGACAACGGTCTGCCATTGCTTGGCCTTCACCTGGGCAGCGGGAGTGAGTTCACCCAGCGCACCGGCATTGGCCAGGAGAATGTCCAGCTTGCCCCAACGCTCGGAAATGATCTGGGCGAGCTGCTCGATCCCGTCTTCCGAGAGCAAATCCATCGGCACCAGGGTGGCAGTGCCACCGGCGGCCTTGATCTTGTCGTCCAGCTCTTCCAGACCGCCCTGGGTACGTGCCGTGGCGATCACATGGGCACCGGCCTTGGCCAGTTCCAGCGCCATCGCATAGCCAATACCCCGCGAGGCCCCGCTGACGAGAGCGAGGCGGCCTTTCAGATCGATGTCGGTCATGCGTCCACCAGAAGAGAGAGCTGGAATTCCTTGGCCGACAGATCCCGGTCATGGTCGACGAGAAGGGTCGGATATTCGCCGGTGAAATAATGGTCGGCGAGTTGCGGATGCGCGGCATTGCGCGGCTCACCGATCACGGCCTGATAGAGACCGTCCACGGTCAGGAAGCCGAGGCTGTCGGCTTCCAGCTTGTCGGTCATTTCCGACAGATCCATGCAGGCGGCGATCAACTCTTTCTGACCGGCCATGTCGATCCCGTAGAAGTCCGGGAAGCGGATCGGCGGGCAGGCAGAGCGGAAGTGGACTTCCTTGGCGCCGGCCTCGCGCATCATGCGCACGATTTTCAGCGAGGTCGTACCGCGCACGATGGAATCGTCGATCAGCAGGACGCGCTTGCCCCGCACGGCGGCGGCATTAGCCGAGTGCTTGCGGCGGACCGAAAGGTCGCGCCGGTCCTGGGTCGGCTGGATGAAGGTCCGGCCGACGAAGTGAGAGCGGATGATGCCCAGTTCGAACGGCACGCCGGAGGCTTCCGAATAGCCGATGGCCGCCGGCACGCCACTGTCGGGCACCGGGATTACGACATCGACATCGGCCGGGGTTTCCAGCGCGAGCTGGCGCCCCATTTCCTTGCGGGCCTCATAGACGCTGCGGCCGCCGATCACCGAGTCGGGACGGGCGAAATAGATGTATTCAAAGGCGCAGACGCGCGCCTTGTGTTCCGGCGCGAAACGCTCCGAGCGGATCCCGTCCTCATTGACGACGACAGCCTCGCCCGGCGCGATCTCGCGTTCGAACACGGCACCGACCATGTCGAGGGCGCAGGTCTCGGACGCGAAGATATAGGCATCGCCCAGCTTGCCCATGACGAGCGGGCGGATGCCGAACGGGTCGCGGGCGGCGATCAGACGGTCATTCACCAGGGCCACAAAAGCAAACGCGCCCTGGACCTGTTTGAGGGCCTGCAGGACGCGATTGGTCAGCTTGGTTTTCTTCGACTGGGCCGCGAGGTGGAGCACCACTTCACTGTCCGAGGTCGATTGGAAAATGGCGCCCTGATTGACCAGTTCTTCGCGCAGGACGCGGGCATTGGTCAGATTGCCATTGTGGGCGAGGGCGATACCGCCGCCGCGCACATCGCAGTACAGCGGCTGCACATTGCGCAGCACCGAGGCACCCTGGGTGGAATAGCGCGCATGGCCGATGGCGACATTGCCCGGCAGGCGTTCCGGCATGTCCGGCGAGGTGAAGTTCTCACCGACCAGGCCGAGATAGCGTTCGATGTGAAAACGCGACCCGTCATGGGTCGCGATACCGCAGGCTTCCTGTCCGCGATGCTGCAGGGCGTGCAGCCCGAGCGCGGTGAGGATGCCGGCATCCTTGGTGCCGTAAACGGCGAAAACGCCGCATTCTTCCTGGGGGCGATCCGTGGCCGGATCATAGGTGAGCGTTGCAGGAAAGGCCGGTGTGGAGCTCATCCGTCGTCGTCCTGGTCATCCGTGGTCGAACCGATGAGGTCATCTAGTCGGTTTCGATCGCGACGGCCATAGGAGCTGTCATTATTTCTTATTGTTTCTGCAATCGGGTCATCCGTGCCACCCGGCAGGGGCGCGGTTTCTGCCAGACGTGAGGTTTCAGGTGCCAGCGTCTGCAACGCCCGGGCGGTCGCATTGACCAGCGGATAGATGCGCGCCTGGCTGACCCAGGCCGGCGGGCGGCCATTTTCGCCCATGGTCGCCGCCAGGAAAATCACGCTCAGGCCCAGCAGGACCAGGCCGCGGACCAGGCCGAAGGCAAAGCCCAGCGTGCGGTCGACGACATTCACGTCCTCGCCCTTGGCCAGCCCCTTGGAGAGCGAGGAAGTCACGAAGGTGACGGCCAGATAGATCACGATGAAAACAAATCCGCCGATCGCCAGCGGGGCGAGCCAGTCCGGATCGATCATGTCGCGGGCCGGGCCGATGAAGGCGGGCAGGGACCAGAGCGTGGCGAGGGAGGCTGCGACGAAGGCGGTGACGGACAGGGCTTCGCGGACGAAGCCACGCACCAGGGCCAGAAGGCCGGAGGCCAGCAGGATTGCCAGCCCGATACCGTCAAATGCACTCAGCGTCCCATCCATGGGTGTCGCTCCCTACTCGCCAGCCAAGGCGGTCAAAGTCTGCACCAATTCGAGGGCCGTGGCCAAGCCCCTGACCCGGATCGATGCGGTGTCATCGGCGCAGGCGGTGGGGGCGATGGCTTCGGTGAAACCGAGCTTGGCCGCTTCCTTGAGCCGCGAATCGCTGCGGCCGACCGGACGAATATCGCCGGAAAGACTGATTTCTCCGTAAACGACACCCTTGCCCGGCAGGGCCACATCCAGCGCCGAGGAGACAATGGCAGCCGCCACGGCCAGATCGGCAGCCGGTTCGGCGATCTTCAGCCCGCCGGCCACATTGAGGAAGATGTCGCGGTTGGAGATGTTGAAGCCGCAGCGCGCTTCCAGCACGGCCAGAACCATCGCCAGCCGGCCCGAATCCCAACCCACAACGGCGCGGCGCGGCGTCCCGAAGGCCGCCGGGGCGACCAGGGCCTGGATCTCGCTGAGCACGGGGCGGGTGCCTTCCATGCCGGCAAAGACCACGGCACCCGGATTGGCCTCACCCCGGCCATCCAGGAAGAGGGATGACGGGTTGGCCACTTCGCCCAGCCCCTTGTCGCCCATTTCGAACACGCCGATCTCGTCGGTCGGACCGAAACGGTTCTTCACGGCGCGCAGGATGCGGAACTGGTGCGAGCGTTCGCCTTCGAAATAGAGGACGGCATCGACCATGTGCTCCACCACGCGCGGACCGGCAATCTGGCCGTCCTTGGTGACATGGCCGACCAGGATGACGGTGCAATTGCGCTTCTTGGCGAAGCGGACGAGTTCCTGGGCACAGGCGCGCACCTGGGCGACCGTTCCCGGCGCCGCTGCCAGCTGATCGGACCAGAGCGTCTGGATGGAATCGATGACGACAATGTCCGGCTTTTCCGCCTTCAACCCGTCCAGAATGTCATTCAGCGAGGTTTCCGAGGCGAGGGCGACCGGGCTGTCCGCCAGGCCCAGACGCTTGGCGCGACGTCGCACCTGGTCGATGGCTTCCTCGCCGGAAATGTAGATCGCCTTGGTGGTGTCGCTGGCGACTTTTGCCATCAGCTGCAGCAACAGGGTGGATTTGCCGATGCCAGGATCGCCGCCCACCAGAATGGCCGAGCCGGGAACCAGGCCGCCGCCGGCGACGCGGTCCAACTCGGCAATGCCGGAGATCAGGCGCGGGGTTTCCGGGGTCTCGGCGCCCAGATCAACCAGTTCCAGCCGGGCCGATTTGCCACGGCGCTTGGCGGCGCTGGCCTGGGTGCCCAGCGGGGCGGACGGGGTCTCCTCGACCAGCGTGTTCCACTCCCCGCAATCATCACACTTGCCGGCCCATTTGGAATGGGTCGAACCGCAGGACTGGCAAACATAAAGGCTATCGGCACGGGCCATGAAATCTCTCTCCTTGGTGTCCCGGGCAGTCCAGCAGACAAGGGCGACAAAACCAGTCCTTACCCTGCGTCGCGGGCTGGGGACAGGGGGGCTGCACTCCGTTTCAGCCGGTCACGAGGTCGTGTGGCAGGGGGCTTTTGCAAAACCGGCGGTGATGCGTAATCTCGGCCAGGGCTGGGTTGGGGCAAGACCGGAATGATCCTGTTTTCGAGAGGCAAGCTTCGGGCTGCGCCGATGACGCTGGAAGAGATCCGCTTGCGGCGCCTGGCGATCGGCTCGATCAGCGTGTTGGCGGCCTATTGCGTGTTCTGGATGCTCGTAGGGGGCTTGACCGGCACGGGGACTTTTCGCATTCAGCTGTTCGGTGACGAAACGGACAATGTGTTCAATGCCATGCCGTGGCTCACCTATGCCATGCTCAGCGTTTATGCCGGCCTGATTTTTTCCAGCTTGGTGGCTTTGCTTCTGCACTCGCGCTGGTGTCTTGCGGCGATGCTGATCGCCATTCCCTGGCATCTGGCAATGTGGTCGCGGGTGGCCTTCAATCCCTACATGCCGGCCTGGCCCGGCCTGATCTTTGTTGCGCTCGGCGTGATGACCGTCTTGCTCCAGATGGCTCTGGATCGGAGGGGGCTGCTTCGGTGATCCTCCTGCAAGAGGACTTGAACGAGCAGCCGTCCCGTCATTTCCCCCCAGACGGGCCTCGATTTCCCTGACCCCGGTTTTTCACCTAAACAGGTCTGACAAGGGTTCCGGGCAAGGACGCGATGAAGCAGACAGACCAGCGGACGGCAGCAAAGCCATCACTCCGTGCGGTGCAGGAATGGCCGCGATGGGTGATCTATGTGTGTCTGTCGGCCATCTTCGTGCAGGCCAGTGTCTGGCAAGTCGCCGGTGCCCTGGTCAAGCTGGGCCGGGACGGGTTTCTCATCTTCGGGGTTGAGGCCAGCATGGTGATCGGTGCCATGCCCGCCTTCACCATGGGCATTGTCGCCGGCCTCTACCAGCTCCTGATCCTGACCGTCCTGGTGCTTGTCGCCTTTCGCCGCAAGCGGGCGATGGCGGTACTGCTGGCAGCGGTGGCGCTCCACCTCGTGATCTGGGTCCGGGTGTCCTTCAATCCCTATGTGCCCGCCTGGCCCGGCCTGATCATCTTTACGGCGGAAATGGTGAGCGTGTTCATGCTGAACACGTTGGCCATCCGCACGCCCGTGCGCTGAGCGGTTTTAGCGGCGGGCCGTCTTGCCGGGCTTGTAGATCCGGTGGAAACGCAGGCCCAGTCGGACCAGGAATTCGTAGGAAATCGTCGCGGCGCTGTCGGCCATGTCTTCGATGTCATGGCCCAGGAAGCAGACCGGGTCGCCCGGTTTGACGTCTCCCGCATCGGTCACGTCCACGCCGATCAGGTCCATGGAGACCCGGCCCGTGATCGGCACGCGGTGATCGTGCAGCCGCCCGTATCCGCCATTGCCGAAGGCCCGCAGCAGACCGTCCGCATAGCCGGCCGCCACGGTGGCAATGCGCCGCGGCTCATTGGCCGTGAAGGTCGCGCCATAGCCGATCGTGTCGCCGGGGTGCAGGTCGCGGATCTGCAGGATGGGGGCGTCGATCTCCACGGCTGGCTCGAACGGTGAGGGGTGTCCCGGGGCCGGCACACCGCCGAACAGGGCCAGACCGGGACGGACCACGTCGAAATGATAGTCGGATCCCAGCAAGATGCCGGCGGAGTTGGACAGGCTCGCCGGAATGCCGGGAAAGGCCGCACGGATCCGGGCAAAGCGCTCTCTCTGCTTGGCGTTGAGCGGGTGATCCGGATCATCCGCGCAGGCCAGATGGCTCATGATCTGGCGCACATCGATCGCGTCCAGGCGGGAGGGTTGGGCGATCAGCGCTTCGGTTTCCTCGAGACCCAGGCCCAGCCGGTTCATGCCGGTATCGAAATGGATCGCGCACGGCAGGTCCGGAGCCAGCGTCCGCAGGGCTTCCAGCTGCGCCAGTTCATTGATCACCGGGAACAGGTTCGCCTCGCGCAGGGCCGGCAGCTCAAACGGCCAGAACCCGTTGAAGACATAGATATTGGCCGGCCGGCCGGCGAGCGCTTGCCGGGCCTCGCGGCCTTCGGATGTGTGGGCGACGTAGAAATTGCGGCAGCCGGCATCGGCGAGGGCCGGGATGATCTCGGTCGCTCCGAGCCCGTAGCCATTCGCCTTCACCACGGCACCCGCTTCGGCATTGGGGGCCAGTTCGCGGACTTTGGCGTAATTCTGCTGGATGACCGCCAGATCGATGATCAGGCGGGGAGCGGGTTCCGCGGCAGCGTCAATTGGGCTCGTCTTCATACCGGGTTTCCAGATCGGTGAACTTGGTCAGCATGCCATCAAAGGCGAGCTTAGCCGATCCGATCGGGCCGTGACGCTGTTTGCCGATGACGACTTCAGCGACTTTCTCAATTCGGCGGAACTCTTCTTCCCAGGCGAGATATTCCGGCGTGTCCTCACGCGGCTTCTCGCGTTCCTTGTAATACGCCTCGCGATACACGAACAGCACAACGTCAGCATCCTGCTCGATCGAGCCGGATTCCCGCAGGTCCGAAAGCTGGGGCTTCTTGTCCTCGCGGTTTTCCACCTGACGCGAAAGCTGGGAGAGGGCGATGATGGGAACATTGAGTTCCTTGGCCAGCGCCTTGAGGTTCTGGGTGACCTCGGAAACCTCTTCCACCCGGCTGGCTCCGGCACGGGCCCGCGAGGAGGTGATCAGCTGCAGATAGTCCACGATGATGATGTCGAGCCCGTGGGTCCGCTTCAGGCGCCGCGCACGGGCGGCGAGGGCGGAGATGGGCAGGCCACCGGTATCGTCGATGAACAGCGGCAGCGCCTGGATTTCCAGCACACCGTCGCGGATCTCTTCATATTGGGCCGCATCGATCGTGCCCTGGCGGATCATGTAGCCGGGGATGGAGGTGTGGTCCGCGATCAGACGCGTGGCGAGCTGTTCGGCGGACATTTCCAGCGAGTAGAAGCCGACCACGCCGCCGCGCACCGTCTTCTTGGTCCCGTCCGGCTGTTCTTCGTACTGATAGGCCTTGGCGATGTTGAAGGCGATATTGGTCGCCAGCGAGGTCTTACCCATGGACGGGCGGCCGGCAAGGATGATCAGGTCCGACGGGTGCAGCCCGCCAAGCTTGCGGTCCAGCTCGTTGAGGCCGGAGGAGATACCGGCCAGTCCACCATCGCGCTCATAGGCCGCCGACGCGGATTCCACGGATTCCGCCAGCGCCTGCTTGAAGCTGACGAAGCCGCGGGAGGCGGAGCCTTCCTCGGCCAGATTATAGAGCTGCTGCTCGATGTCCTGGATCAGGGCGCGGGCCTGGATCTCGGCATCCTGGCCGGCGGCATTGGCCAGGTCATTGCCGATCCGGATCAGTTCGCGGCGCAGGGCCAGTTCATAGATGATCTTGGCGTATTCGATCGCGGCATTGCCGCTGACGGCGCCTTCCATCAGCCCGGCGAGATAGGTCGTCCCGCCGATCTCGCGAAGCCCGTCATCCTTGTCGAACTGGGTTTTCAGTACGACCGCATCGGCCAGCGAGCCGCGGCCGATCAGATCGGACGCCGTATCGAAAATGCGGCCATGCACTGGATCGTAGAAATGCTCCGGCTTCAGCCAGTCGGCGACGCGATGGAACAGTTCATTGTCATAGAGAAGCGCGCCCAAAAAAGCCTGTTCGGCGTCCAGATTGTGCGGCGCCG
>NZLV01000162.1 GCA_002694345.1 Maricaulis sp. | reverse complement strand
GAGCGAGCACAAGCCCTGAAGACCAACTGCCCGCGTTTAGCCGCGCACATTTGATCACGTGTTGGTCTTTATGTTGGTCTGAGGTTGGTTGCCGAACATGTGCGGCATTATTCTTCAATGCTTTAGCATTGGAGAATGGTGCCCAGGAGAAGACTCGAACTTCCACTTCCTTACGGAAACTAGCACCTGAAGCTAGCGCGTCTACCAATTCCGCCACCTGGGCAGGTGTCAGGAGCGCGGTGTCTAAAGCTGAGGCGGGCCCATGTCAACGGGCGGTTTGCACGGTGTGCTGCATATTTCACAGCGCGCCCGCGCAGAGTGAGGCGCATTGCCCGATGGACATGCCCGCGCTTTTTTGGTCTATCCCGTCACATCAAAGGATTTCCCGAGGAACAGCCATGCTTCGTGACGAGATCATCACCGTATTCGGCGGCTCCGGCTTTATCGGCCGCCATGTTGTCCGGGCCCTGGCGAAAGCCGGTTATCGCGTTCGTGTCGCTTCGCGCCGTCCGCATCTCGCCCAGGATTTGCGTGTGATGGGTGTGGTCGGCCAGGTTCAGCTGGTGCAGGCCAATCTGCGCGTTGCCGCCTCGGTCGAGCGGGCGCTGGATGGCGCGTCCGGTGTCGTCAATCTGGTGGGCATCCTCAACGAGACCGGTCGTCAGACTTTCACCCGCCTGCACGCCCAGGGCGCCAAAACGGTGGCCGAAGCGGCGGCTGCGGCGGGGATCACCCATTTCGTCCAGATGTCGGCGATCGGTGCGGATCCGGAAAGTGCGTCGCGCTATGCCCGGACCAAGGCTGAAGGCGAGGCTTTCGTGAAAGCCGCCCTGCCGACGGCGACCCTTCTGCGTCCGTCCATCGTGTTCGGTACGGAAGACGGTTTCTTCAACCGTTTCGCCGGCATGGCGCGGTTCGCCCCGGCGCTGCCGCTGTTCGGTGGTGGCAAGACGCAGTTCCAGCCGGTCTTTGCCGGTGATGTCGCCCAGGCCGTTGTCGCGGCGCTGCAATCCCCGGAAGCCCAGGGCGAGACCTATGAGCTCGGCGGGCCGGGTGTCTACAGCTTTGCCGAACTGATGCGCTTCATCCTCGACGAGATTGACCGTCCGCGCTTCCTGGTGCCGCTGCCGTGGCAGCTGGGTTCCGTGATCGCCATGATGGCCGAACTCGCAGCCATCCTGCCCTTCGTCCAGCCGATGCTGACGCAGGACCAGCTGACGCAGCTGAAGTCGGACAATGTCGTGGCTGATGGCGCGAAGACGCTGGCGGACCTGGGTATCCAGCCGGAAACGGTGGACGCCATCGTGCCGAGCTATCTGGGACGCTATCGCCGCTACGGCCAGTTCCACGAGCGCGAGGCCTGATCGGCCTCACAGGATTGAGCAGGAAGAACCGGTCTTTCAGGCCGGTTTTTTCTTGGCCCGGTAGAGGGCGATCAGCGGCCATCCGGCGGCAAGAACGCCAAAGCCGGCGAGGCCCAGCAGCCCATTCCAGGGAAAGTCCGGATCGGGCAGGTAGAGCAGACCGATCCCGGCAACCGCATTGATGCAGCCATGGAAGGCCCCGGCCGCAAAGACCCCGCCGCCGCGCTCGCGCAGCAGGGCCAGATAGGGCGTAAGCAGGGTGGTGAATGCGACCATGGCCGCGACACCCGCCAGACCCATGCCCGGATAGTTGAACCCCATCAGGATGATGGGCGCATGCCAGAGCCCCCAGATCACACCGCTCACGAGGGCGGCCGGCCAGAAGCCGAGAGGGGCGAGACGCGGTTGCAGCCAGCCCCGCCAGCCGATCTCCTCGCTGATCATCAGGATGGCCGTATTGGTCAGAATCCCGATGGGCAGGCCGACGGCAAGCTGCAGGATCAACAGGGTCTCGGCCGGCATGGGAAGCTGGTCTTCGCCCGTGGCTTCAAAAATGGTTTCCGCCAGCCGCGCCGCCGCATCGGCCGGGCCCGACCGGGTCAGGATCAGCACCAGCAGGCTGGACAGGGCGACCAGCAGAATGGGCAGGACCCAGCCCCAGACTGTCCAGACGAGAACCGGGACGACGCGCCCGGGCTTGAAGCCGAGAGCGTCCAGCCGGCGGCCCCGGTCGAAGATCAGGGCGCAAGTGAGCGCGGCCAGCGACGGACCGAACATGAAGACCGTCAGATAGAGCGTCGCCCAACTGCCCGTTCCTTCAAAGCCGCCATCCAGGTGGAGGCGTCCGGCCACGGCCCAGCTGAAACCGAAGGCAATGACAAGGAAGAGCGCGATGGCGCGCATGACGGTCTCCTAGAGGGTGAGCATGATGATCAGGCCGAGACCCAGGGCGACCCGGTAGATCACGAAGGGCAGGAAGCCGATCCGGTCGACCAGCTTCATCAGGATGGCGATAGCGGCCCAGGCGGCCAGGAAGGACAGGAAGGCCACCACCAGGCCGTCTGTCAGGCTGGCGCCCGCATCACTGCCGCGAGCCAGTTCCAGTCCAGAGACCAGTCCGAAGGCGGCGATCACGGGTATCGCCATCAGCATGGAAAAGCGGGCGCTTTCGGACCGTTTCAGGCCCAGGGCGCGGCCGGCGGTCATCGTGACCCCGGAGCGGGAGGCGCCCGGGATCAGGGCGAATAATTGGGCCACGCCGATCAGGACAGCCTGTTTGAAGCTCATGGTCTCGATCTCGACCGTTTGCCGGCCATAGCGGTCAGCCAGCCAGAGCGGCAAGGCGAAGACGAGTGTGGAGACGGCAATCACCGCGGGAGAGCGCAGCGCATCGACCAAGTCGAAGGCATAGAGACCGCCGGCGACGATGAAAACCGGGGGCATGGAGGCGGCGACCAGCAGGGCGAGACGCCCGCCGGGCGTGATCTTCCCCGTCAGCAGGGCCAGCTTGCCCTGGGCGACATTCAGGATGTCGCGCCAGAAATAGACCAGGACCGCGACCAGGGATCCGGCATGGGCCATGACGTCGATCAGGGGGCCCTGATCGGCTTGCCCCAGAACGCTGGGGGCGAGGATGAGGTGCGCGGACGATGAGATGGGCAGGAATTCGGTGATGCCCTGAACCACAGCCAGGACGACCAGATACACAAAGGACATGACCGCTTTTCCCCTCGAAAACGCGGCCAGTGTTGAACACTTGTCCGGGCTTGGAAAGGCCCGGCACGCATTCCGGCTCGGGCGGATGTCCGGTGGAGATTGACGCTGGCGCGCCGCGCACCCTAAACCGCTGGGAGAAGGATGTGTCGTCCATGCCCCATGATCATGCTGCCTCTCCGGCCGGGCCGGGCCGTCTGAGCCCGGATGAGGCCCTGAAATATACCAGCCGCGCGACCGCGGCGTCGGTTGGCGTGGCCGCCATTCTGGCCCTGACCAAGGGGATCGTCTGGTGGATGTCCGGCTCTGTCGCCATCCTGGCTTCGGCGGCGGACAGCCTGCTCGATCTGACGGCCTCGCTCGCCGTCTATTTCTCGGTCCGCTATGCCGCGGCCCCGGCCGACCCGGAACACCGCTATGGCCATGGCAAGGCGGAAGCCTTTGCGGGGATTTTCCAGGCCATTCTGGTGGCGGTCTCGGCCGCCTTGCTGATCCGGGAAGGCATTGACCACATTCTGGAGCCCCTGCCGCTGCGGGCCTCGCCCTGGGCGCTCGGCGTGATGATCCTGTCGATCAGCCTCACCCTGGCCCTGCTCTGGGTGCAGACTCAGGCGGTGAAGAAGACCGGCTCTGTGGCCGTGGAAGGGGACCGGGCACACTATTTCACCGATCTTGCTTCCAATGTCGTCGTGATCATCGGGATTGCCGGGTCGACCCTGTTGGGCTGGCTCTGGCTCGATGCGGTGGCGGCCCTGGGCGTCGCGGGCTGGCTGGGCTGGACGGCCTGGGGCGTGGCCAGGGGCGCTGGCGACCAGTTGATGGACCGCGAATTGCCGCAATCGGACCGGGATCATATCCAGGCGATTGCCGAGGATGATCCGCGCATCATCGATATCCACCAGCTTCGCACGCGTGCGGCCGGACCACTCCTGCACATCCAGTTTCACATGGCCTTGCCGCCGGGGATCGCCCTGCGGGATGCGCACGCCATCCAGGTGGAGTGCGAGCGGCGCTTGCTGGAGGCCTATCCGGCCGCAGACATCATCATCCATGCCGACCCGCATGGAGAGGCCGAGCGCCACGGAGCCGACTTCTTCCGCCCGGACGAGGAATAGCGCAGATGGTCCTTACGCTGGCCACAAAGGAGACCTAGGCTGTGGCGATGCGCACCCTGCTCCATTGGCCACTCGATCCGTTTTCCCGCCAGGTCCGGCTGGTCCTGGACGAGAAATCCCTGCGGCATGAGTTGCAGACGGAAGAGCCCTGGGATCATCCGGACTATCTTTTGTCCCTTAACCCGGCGGGTGGAACACCGGTCCTGATCGACGAGAGCGGCGGTGGCCGCCGTGTGGTCGTGGAGAGCCGGGCGATCCTGGAATATCTGGAAGAAACCACGCCCAGCCCCTGTCTTCTGCCGGGCGGGCCGGCGGAACGCGCGGAAGCGCGGCGCCTGATGGACTGGTTCGACCGGAAATATGATGGCGAAGTGAATGCCTATCTCCTGCACGAGAAGCTGGAGAAGCGCGTGCAGGCGCTGGGCGCACCGGATCCGGCCGCGCTGCGGGCCGGACGCGAGCATTTGCGCTGGCATCTCGATCACATGGCCTGGTTGCTGGAGAGCCGCGATGGCCTGGCCGGTCCCCGCTACACGATGGCGGACATTGCGGCGGCGGCGCATCTCTCCTGTGCCGACTATCTGGGCGATGTGCCTTGGGATGAGTTCGAACCGGTGAAGCACTGGTATCAGCGCGTCAAATGCCGCCCGGCTTTCCGCGGCCTGCTGGCGGACAAATTGCCGGGCATGACGCCTTCGCGGCATTATGCGGATCTGGATTTCTAGCGCAGGCTGATCATGCGTCCCGCCGCCCTCAAATCCCTCGCCGCTGAGATCGGCTTCACTGATGTCCGCATCTGCCGGGCGGATGAGGCGTGGGCGGCGGGCGAGCGGCTGGCGGAATTCGTCGCCGAGGGGCGGCACGGCTCGATGGCCTGGATGGAGGAGACGCTGGAGCGGCGCCAGCATCCCACATCCATGTGGCCGGACGCGAAATCGGCCGTCGTGGTCGCGATGAATTACGGGCCGGATGCCGATCCGCTGCCGCTGCTGGAGCGCAAATCCGAGGGTGTGATCTCGGTCTATGCCCAGAACACCGATTACCACGATCTGATCAAGAAACGGCTGAAACAGCTGGCGCGGGCCTTCGTGGCGGAGACCGGCGCGGAGGTGAAGGTCTTTGTCGATACCGCGCCCCTGATGGAGAAGCCGCTCGCGGCGAAGGCCGGCATGGGCTGGCAGGGCAAGCACACCAATCTGGTCAGCCGCGAACACGGGTCCTGGCTGTTCCTGGGCGTGATGCTGACCACGGCAGAGCTGGACGCGGACGTGGCCGAGACGGACCATTGCGGGTCTTGCCGCGCCTGTCTGGATATTTGCCCGACCCAGGCGTTTCCCGGCCCCTACCAGATCGATGCACGTCGCTGCATTTCCTACCTCACCATCGAGCACAAGGGGCCGATCCCGGTCGAGTTCCGGCCGATGATGGGCAATCGAATCTATGGCTGTGATGACTGCCTGGCGGTCTGTCCCTGGAACAAGTTTGCCGCCACGGCGCAGGAAGCCGCTTTCCATCCCCGTGCGGAATTGAAGGGGCCTTTGCTGTCGGAACTGGCCGCGCTGGATGACACGGATTTTCGCCAGGTTTTCACCGCATCGCCGATCAAGCGGATCGGGCGCGACCGGTTTGTCCGGAATGTGCTGATCGCGATCGGCAATTCAGGTGATGCCAGCCTGCTGCCGTCAATCGAGACCTGTCTGACCGATGCGTCCCCGCTGGTCCGGGGCATGGCGGTCTGGGCCTTTTTCCGGCTGGCGCCCGACCTCGCGGCCGAGCGGGCCGCGTCTTTCCTGGCAGGGGAAAGCGAGGAAAATGTCCGGGCCGAGTGGGCGGATGGTCTGGACCGCACCCGTTAAGTTGATGGGTTGTTAGCCTTTTTCTCCTAAAGCAACCCCTTGTCGTCACGATGACCGTTCGGGGGAGCGTTCCATTGACATCAGCCGAGGCCAATACGCCCTTTGCGCCAGCCGACAGAAGCTCGCGAGACACGCGGGTTTCGGTTCTGGTCTGCGAGCATAGCCAGGTTCAGCTCCGCATTCTGTCCGAAGCCGTGCGGGCGGCGGGCTATGAAGTGCATACGGCGACCACGGCCGAAGACGCGCTGGGCCTGCTGCGCCTGATGCCGATCGACATTTTCCTGACCGGTATCGAAGTGGGCGAAACCAGTGGACTGGAAGCCTGCTGGCTGTTGAAATCCAATCCGGAAACCGAGACGGTCTACACGATTGTGGTGACCGCATCGGGGCAGGAAAAACGCCTCGAGGAATCGCTGGATGCCGGGGCGGACGACTTCATCCGCAAACCGGTGAACATGACCGAGCTGCGCGCGCGCCTGCGGGCTGCGACCCGCCTGGTCCGCATGCAGCGCCAATTCCGCCGCATGGCTGAAACCGATGCCTTGACCGGCGCCGCCAATCGCCGCGCCTTCATGCAGTATCTTGAAAGCCAGGCCGACATGGCGCGCCGCGGGTCACAACCACTGTCGGTGATCATGGTCGATCTCGACCATTTCAAGCACATCAACGACACGCATGGGCATGGCTGTGGCGACCGCGTGCTGACCGGGACGGTCAAGGCGGTGCAGGCCTGCCTGCGCGAACGCGACATGCTGGGCCGTCTGGGCGGCGAGGAATTTGCCGTCGTTCTGCCGGGTGCGCAGGGCGAGGCGGCCATCCGTGCGGCCGAGCGGATCCGGACAGCGGTTTCGTCGCAGGTCTTCAAGGATGATCGCGGCGAGCCCATTCCGGTGACGGCCAGCCTGGGTCTGGCCTTCGCGGACGAGAGCAATGCGATGGAAACGGCGGAAAGCCTGCTTCAGATGGCAGACGAGGCGCTGTACGAGGCCAAGGGTGCTGGCCGCAACCGCGTGATGATTGCCCCGCCGCGGGGTGAGCTGGTGCGCATCGCCGCTGTCGGCTAGTCCTCTGCGACCGACGCGAGCCGCCGCGCTTCATTGATGCGGCCGCGCAGAACCAGGGTTTCGATACGCTCGGGCTCCAGCTCGCGGGCGCGCTCCATGTCCGCCCATGCCCCGTCAAGATCATCGGTTTCAAGCCGGTAGACGGCGCGCAGATACCAGCCGATGGCGAGTTCCGGCACGCGCCGGATCAGCTCTTCCGCATCCCGTGACAGGGCCGGCCAGTCCTGCTGGTCCAGATAAAGCCGGGCGCGACTGCTTCGCGTGAGGATGGCCGACGCATCGATCGCCAGAGCAGCGTCGTAATCGGCCAGGGCCGTATCGGTCTCGCCCAGCACGACCCGGCTCTCTGCGGCCAGGGTGAGGAAATCGACCCGCTCTTCTTCCACCATGCCGGCCCGGCGTTCGGCGCCCAGCTCTTCCAGGATGGTGGCGGCGACGGCGTGATCGCCCAGGCTGATGAAGGCATGGGCCTCACACACTTCGGCTGGCCAGCCACCACCTTCGATCCGCCAGGTCTG
>NZLV01000161.1 GCA_002694345.1 Maricaulis sp. | reverse complement strand
TGCTCAATACGCCAACCTTAAGAGCTTTATAACCCATAAACCTCGCCCGATTGGACACTCCAAAGCTTGGGTACGCATCGTCCTGACAGCACCGCAAAAATCAATCATAGGAAGAGTTTTGGGAAAATACTATCTCTGCCGACCCGCTAACTCAAACTGCGCCTCCTGAAAGCTTTGAACAAAGAGAGGGCCGCCTTCCGGGGGATGGGAGGCGGCCCTTTTTCCATGCCGGACAGTCAGGGTCAGGGGAGGCTATCCGGGCACGGCTTCGCGGTTCATCCGGCCTTCGATGAGTTCATCGACAACCGAGGGATCCGCCAGGGTGGAGGTGTCACCGAGGGATCCGAAATCGTCCTCGGCAATCTTGCGCAGGATGCGGCGCATGATCTTGCCCGACCGGGTCTTGGGCAGGCCCGGCGTGAACTGGATCAGGTCCGGCGTCGCCACCGGTCCGATCTCGGTGCGCACATGCTGGCGCAGGTCCTGGAGCGTGCGGTCGGTCGGCTCCAGACCGGCATTCAGCGTGACATAGCAATACACGCCCTGCCCCTTGATCTCGTGCGGATAGCCGACCACGGCAGCCTCGGCGACGAGCGGGTGGGACACCAGCGCGCTTTCGATCTCGGCCGTGCCGAGACGGTGGCCAGACACGTTCAGCACGTCATCCACCCGGCCCGTGATCCACCAGTAGTGATCGGCATCGCGGCGGGCACCATCGCCGGTGAAATAGAGACCGCGATAGGTGGTGAAATAGGTATCGATGAAGCGCTGGTGATCGCCATAGACGGTGCGCATCTGGCCCGGCCAGGAACCGAGCAGGACGAGATTGCCCTCCAGATCGCCCTCACCCTCGATGCGCTGGCCTTCGGCATCCACCAGGGCTGGCTGGATGCCGAACATGGGCTTGGACGCCGCGCCCGGCTTGAGGTCGTGCGCACCTGGCAGCGGCGTGATCAGGCAGGCGCCTGTCTCGGTCTGCCACCAGGTATCGATGATCGGACAACGCTCCTCGCCGACCACGGTGTAATACCAGTTCCAGGCTTCCGGATTGATCGGCTCACCGACCGATCCCAGCAGGCGCAGGGACGAGCGGTCATGCTTGGTCACCAGCTCGTCGCCCTCGCGCATCAGGGCGCGGATGGCGGTCGGCGCAGTGTAGAGGATATTGACCTTGTGCTTGGCCACGATGCGCCAGAAACGGTCTGCCGCCGGCCAGGTCGGGATGCCCTCGAACATCAGCGTGGTGACGCCGCAGGACAGCGGTCCGTACAGCAGATAGGTGTGGCCGGTGACCCAGCCGATATCCGCCGTGCACCAGAACACCTCGCCCGGCTGGACGTCGAAAATCGCTTCAAAGGTCAGATTGGTCCACAACAGATACCCCCCGGTCGTGTGCATCACGCCCTTGGGCTTTCCGGTCGAACCGGAGGTGTAGAGGATGAAGAGCGGGTCTTCCGCATTCATCGGCTCGGCCGGACAATTCGCGTCCACATCGAGCGCGAGTTCATGGTGCCAGTGATCGCGCCCCTCGACCCAGCCCACCGGCGCGCCGGTGTGGCGTACGCACAGGACGGCATCGACCTTCGGGGCCTTCTCCAGCGCCTTGTCGACATTCACCTTGAGCGGGATGCCCTTGCCACCGCGCACGCCTTCATCGGCCGTGATGACGAAACGGGCCCCGCAATCCTCGATCCGGCTGGCCAGCGCATCCGGCGAGAACCCGCCGAACACGACCGAATGGACCGCCCCGATCCGGGCGCAGGCGAGCATGGCATAGGCCGCCTCCGGCACCATCGGCATGTAGATGATGACCCGGTCGCCCTTCTTGACCCCGATCGCCTTCAGCTCATTGGCAAAGCGGCAGACATGATTGTGCAGCTGGGAATAGGTGATCGAGTGATGATAGGCGGGATTGTCCCCCTCCCACACGATGGCCACGTCATTGGCCCGTTCCGGCAGATGCCGGTCGATGCAGTTATGGGTGAGATTGAGCTCGCCATCGGCGAACCATTTCACCTCCAGATGATCGGGATCCCAACTGGTTTCATTCAGCCGGGTCGGCTTCTTGAACCAGTCGAGCCGGTCGATCTCCTGACGCCAGAACGTGTCCGGATCCTCGATGGAGAGCCGGTAGCGTTCCTCGTATTGCTGCGCGTTCACGGAGGCCCGGGCCGCATAGTCCGGCTTGACCGGCACCAGACGGGGCGCGGCTGACGGGGCGGTCTTTTCAGGGGCGGAACCATCCATGTCTGAACTCCTGGATCGTGGGGTTAGAAATTATACTTGGTAGAGAAGGTGATCCGCGACAGGCTGCCGGTCGCACCGGACTCGATCTCGCGTTCACCGAAGAGAAGCTCGGCCCCCACGGTCACCCGCGGGGCGATGTCGACCATGTAGTTGGCAAAGGCCGAACGGACACTGCGCGTAGCGCTCATCCCGGTCAGGGTGACATCATTGTCGGCCTCAAGCCAGGACACACCGAGATTGATGCGGCGGTCTTCGTCCAGCATCTGGCGCCAGGCGGCCAGACCACCCAGAACCGGAATCGCTTCCAGATCGCCGGCGGCCGTGACCACCGCGCCATTGACGGCATTCAGCCCGATATAGCGGCCCACCCCTTCACCATAGGTCAGGGAGGCGCGGATATCGGACCCCTCGCCCAGATTGAGACGACCGGAGGCGGATACGCCCCAGCCCATGGCCGAGGCATCCATGCCCGGCGTTTCATAGGCCAGATTGCGGACCAGACCGGCGACCGAGAGATTGCCGCGCGGTCCGGAATGATTGTAGCGCACGACCACATCGGGCAACGCGCCGTCACCGGCATTGATCCGGGCTCCGCCGCCATAGGGCGTGACCGTTGTGTCCGGGTTTTCAATGGCGAGCTGCCAATTGCCATTCGTGTAGCGCAATTGCGGCTGGCGCACGAAGATCATGCCGTCCGAGCCGACCAGGAAGCTGGCGCTTTCCGGAATCGCCGACGTGTTCTGGAAGGTCGACCAGTCCTGGCCGAACCGCCAGTGGCCATGCTCCAGCCAGGCCACGCGCAGGCGCGGATTGTAGGAGTTGGAGACCCGCTCATCACCGCCGGGTGACCCCAGGAAGTCCATTTCGATCCGGCCCCGGACCGAGCCGTTTTCGGTCGGGGTTTCCGTGGTCAGGAAGAAGCGGGAGCCTTGGGCGGTGAAATCGCCATCGGCACCGCCATCGCCACTTCCGCCGACCGGAATGGCGCCGGGAATGTAAAAGTCACGGGCGATGGAGTTCGGGGCGATCTCGCCGTCCGAAATGTCCGTCACATGATAATCGGCATCCACGAAGCCCCCGATGGAGACGCGAGTGTCCCCGACCTGGAAACCATTGGCCGGCGCGGCCGCCGGCGCCGCGGTCGCGGCCGGGGCTGGGGCCGCTGCCGGCAGGCGCTCGATCGTATCGGCGGTGGCCGCCTGTTCGGCGCGAACAGCCTGCAGCTCACCGCGCAGCTCGCCGATCATGGATTCGAGGGCGGCGATCCGGGCTTCCAGATCGTCCGTGGCGTCGGCCAGGGCCGGCGTTGACAGGAAAAGCGTGGCCGCCGCACAGGCAACCGACGTGAAGAGACGCGATTTGCGCACACCATGTCCGTTCATTTGGTCCTCCCCAGGACAAGTGTCCGGCGCTCCCTGTTGGCGGAATGTCACCGGATGGATGGCGGGCAGTATCCCGGTCAATCGCCACCCGCGATATGCGCCATTAGTCGTAGGCCCCGGACGGACCGGGGCCGGACTAGACCAAGGGATGAGGGGACAGGCCGGTCCAACCGCGCTAGGTTCGTCCGGCAACCCCATGGAGAGACTGCCGCATGCTCGAGCCTGACGCCGACCGCATTGTGATCGCGGATGATCACCCGCTGTTCCGGGCCGCGCTGGTGGAAGCCATTCGCCGGATCTCGCCGGAAATTGCGGTCCGGGAAGTCGATTCGCTGGCCGCCACCCGGCAGACGCTGGCGGCGGACGGTGCCAATCTGGTCTGTCTCGACTTGCAGATGGGTGACAGTGCCGGTTTTCTCGGCCTGACCGAACTGCGCCGCGAATTTCCCTCCATCCCGATTGTCATCGTGTCCGCCAGCGAAGCGCCCAGCGTCGCACAGCGGGCCATCGAGTTCGGCGCATCCGGCTTCATTCCCAAGACCACCGATCTCAAGACCATTTGCGAGGCCATCGAAGCCGTGCGCGAGGGCGAGGTCTGGCTGCCCGAAACCGCCGATACGGACGAGGATGAGAGCGTCGACCACGCCGCCCGCCTCGCCACGCTCACCCCGGCGCAATTGCGCGTGCTGGAAGGGCTGGCCGCCGGCCAGCTCAACAAGCAGATCGCCCATGAGATGGATATCTCCATCGCCACGGTGAAGGCGCATGTCACCGCCATTTTCCGCAAGCTGGGCGTGATCAACCGCACCCAGGCCGTGCTGATGGCGCAATCCCTCTTCGTGGAAACGCAAAGCCGGACGGCCTAGGCGTCGGTCTCCGGATCGCGCTGGCGGGTCCGGGTGACGAGCGCGGTCAGGCTGGCCCGCAGCGTGGCCGGCTGGATCGGCTTGTGCAGAACATCCATCTCCCGCGAGCGCGCGGCCTCCAGCGCGACATCCGTGCGTTCCGCGGT
>NZLV01000160.1 GCA_002694345.1 Maricaulis sp. | reverse complement strand
GGTTGATCCGTGCTGACCTGATCGTCCAGACGCTGCGTGTTCTCCTGGATCACCACCTGGTCCGCCCCGTCGGGCAGGACCGCACCGGTCGAGATGCGCACGGCCTCACCGGGTCCGACCTGTCCGGCGAAGGCGTGGCCCGCGGCCGCTTCGCCGATCAGGGCAAGCGCGACGGTGTTGCCGGTGAGATCGGCCGACCGGACGGCATAGCCATCCATCGCCGAGGCCGCAAAGGGTGGTTGGGTGAGGGCGGCTGTCACGGGTTTGGCCAGATATTCGCCTGCGGCCTTGTCCAACCCCACCCGTCTTGGGGGCAGGGGTGACAGATCCCGGGCCAGGATGGCTTGCGCCTCGGCGAGGGAGATCATGTGTCCGACCGTTGATAGTCGCCCGACTGTCCGCCCTGCTTTTCCTCCAACCGGACAGCATCGATCTGCATGGATTTGTCGAGCGCCTTGGCCATGTCATAGAGGGTCAGTGCTGCTACCGAGGCGGCGGTCAGTGCTTCCATCTCCACGCCCGTCTTGCCGTCGGTGCGGACTTCCGCCCTCACTTCGAAAACCCCGTAACCATCGGGTTCAATGGCGACTTTCACCTTGGTGAGGGGCAGGGGGTGGCACAGGGGAATGAGGCTGGAGGTCTGTTTCGCCGCCATGATCCCGGCCAGTTCTGCCGTCTGCCGGGCGTCACCCTTCGGGCCGACGCCATCCCGGATGGCCTCAAAGGCTTGCGAGTTCATGGAGATGCGGGCGGACGCGACGGCCCGTCTCTGCGTCACAGGCTTGCCGGCAACATCGACCATGCGCACCCGGCCTTCCTCATCCTGGTGGGTCAGTCCGCTCATGCCAGATGCTCCGTCAGACGGGGGAGGATTTCCACCAGATTGCAGGGTTTGTGCGCCGGGTCGAATTCGGCTTTCAGGACACCCGTCCACGCATCCTTCACCGCGCCCATCGAGCCGGGGATAGCGAAAAGGTAGGTGCCCCCGGCAATGCCGGCCAGGGCCCGCGATTGCAGGGTGGACACGCCGACCGACTGATAGCTGATCATGTGGAAGACGACGCTGAAGCCGTCGATTTCCTTGTCCAGCAGCGGGCGGATCGCCTCCGGCGTCACATCCCGCCCGGTCAGCCCGGTCCCGCCTGTGGTGATGATGCAGTGGATGTCGGCATTGGCGATCAGGTCCTGGCAGGCCTGGCGGATGCTGGCGATGTCGTCGGGGATGATGGCGTGCGCCTTAACCGCATGACCGGCTTCAGCAATTTGTTCGCGCAGCCAGGGACCGGTCCGGTCGGTGGCTTCATCCCGCGTGTCGGAGATGGTCAGGACGGCAAAGCCCAGGATTTCAGTCATCACGCGTCCTCGCTTGTCATCTGGTCGGTCCAGTAATTCGCTGCTTCGCGGTCGGTATCCCGCGCTTCAACCCAGTGGGACCCGTCTTTCGTATGCACCTGTTTCCAGAAGGGCGCCTCGGTTTTCAAGAGGTCGATCATATAGCCCACGGCATCCAGGGCCTCGCGGCGATGGGGGGCCGTCGCGGCAACGAAAACAAGGGTTTCGCCGATCTCCATCCGGCCGACACGGTGGTGGATCACAGCCTGGTGCAACGACCATTGCCGGGTCGCGGTTTCAGCGATCGCCTGCAGGGCGTTTTCCGTCACGGCGGGATAGTGCTCCAGTTCCAGCGCCACCAGTCCCGGTTCAAGGCGTACCTGTCCCGTGAAGCTGGCCACGCCGCCGCACTCCGGATCGGCGCCGGTCAGCTGGTCCAGCAGCGCGCCGGCCCGGATCTTTTCATGGGAGACCGTGATGGAAATTCCCGTCATCTCAGCCTCCGGTAAAGGGCGGGCAGAAGGCCAGCGTGTCACCGGACCGGATCGGGCTGGGCCGCGGCGCAATGGCATCATTGAGGATCAGCCGGATCGAGGGATGCGCCAGCGCGTGTGCTGCCGGATCAAGGTCTTGCAGATGGGCTGTGAGCGCATCGCTGTCCGTGATGCCGGACGGCAGCTCCATCACGTCTTCGGATTTGCCCATCCGGTCGCGCAGGGCGGCCATGTAGCGGATCGTGATCGGCATGGTCAGCCTCCCGTGCGGGCCATGTTGCGGGACACGGACGGTGCAGCCCCGCGTGAAACGTCGAAATTGTGCCGTTCCGGCTTGGTCGCCATGGCGGCCTCCAGACAGGCTTCCAGGCCCGCAGGCCCGGACTGGCGGAAGGCGGACTTCAGGTCGATCGCGCCCTCATGACCCAGACAGGTATAGAGCTCGCCGGTGCAGGTGAGGCGGACCCGGTTGCAGCCGGCGCAGAAATTCGAGGTCAGCGGTGTGATGAAGCCGAGCCGGCCGCCGGTTTCCTCGACCCGGACATAGCGCGATGGTCCACCGGTCCGGTCGGGCAGATCGGTCAGGGTCCAGCGCGTGATCAGGTCATCCCTGACCGCGCTGAGGGGCAGGAATTGGTCGGCCCGATCCTGTCCGACTTCGCCGAGCGGCATGACCTCGATCAAGGTGGCGTCGAAACCCTGGCCATGGGCCCAGGCAATCAGGTCGGGCAGTTCGGCTTCGTTCTCGCCCTTGAGGGCGACGGCATTGATCTTGATCGCGATGCCGGCGTCCCGCGCCGCCGCGATCCCGGCCAGGCAGGTTTCCAGACTGCCGCCGCGGGTGAGGCGGGCATAGCGGTGCGCGTCCAGGCTATCGAGAGAGACATTGATGCGTCTTACGCCGGCGCGTGCGAGCCGTTCGGCATGGGGCGCCAATTGCGTGGCATTGGTTGTCAGGGTCAGCTCGTCCAGGCCCTCGCCGACATGCTGGCCGAGCGCCTCGATCAGGTCGATCACATCGCGCCGGACCAGGGGTTCGCCACCGGTGATCCGGATCTTGGTGACGCCGCGGGCAATGAAATGGCGGCCGATGGCGCTCAGTTCTTCCAGGGTGAGGAGTTCGGAGCGGGGCAGGAAGTCGGGGCGTTCCGCCATGCAGTAGACGCAGCGGAGATCGCACCGGTCCGTGACGGACAGGCGCAGATAGCGGATCTCCCGTCCGAAACGGTCGATCAGGGGGCTGGCAGGCTGTCTGTGCAGGCTTCCGTCCAAGGTGCGGGCTCCGGGTCTGATCCGGTCATCATGTGGGGGCGAACCGGCGATGGGCCAAACCTAGACCTCGCCAGCGGTGAAATCGATGGGTGATCACGCAGGTTTGCGCAGGGGTGATCGTGGCAGGTGAAATGATCCGCCAGCTGCCATTCCCTCGGTGACAGCATCCACTCCGCAGGTCGGCATCTGCGGGACATTGTCCGGCGTTGGACGGGGATGCTTGGTTATTGTTGTGTTGCATCGCGGTAATACGCGCGCGTCAACAGGGATAAATTGTGCGCGAACTGCCACAAGTGCGGCGTTTTCACGCAATCAGATTCTTCTATACACGCTATCGCGGTAAATTGTGCCAATTTCGCCGCAGCCTCGTGTCTTGTGCAGAAGCGAAGACTGTGCTGGATTGTCGCGCTCGCCAACCAGGAGGGACGCGGATTGCTTAGATTTGTAGACATCGACCAAGCCTACCCGGACAAGCGTTCTGAGACGGAACGGCGTAAGGATTTCAAAGAGATCTATCGCCCGTTCGATCCTCAGAAAGCGGCCGGCCAGGCCTCGCGGTGTTCGCAATGCGGCATTCCGTTTTGCCAATCGGGCTGCCCGCTGCAGAACAATATTCCCGACTGGCTGATGCTGGCCGGCAATGGTCGTCTGCGCGAAGCCTATGAGACCTCCGCCGCGACTTCGACCATGCCGGAAATCTGCGGCCGGATCTGTCCGCAGGACCGTCTGTGCGAAGGCTCCTGCGTGATCGAGCAATCCCATCACGGCGCCGTGACCATCGGGTCGGTCGAGCAATACATCACCGACACGGCCTGGCAGGAAGGCTGGGTCGAGCCGATCAAGCCGGGTGCCCCCCGGGGTGCCAGTGTCGGCATTGTCGGGTCCGGACCGGCCGGTCTGGCCGCTGCCGAGCGGCTGCGCGAAGCCGGGTTCGACGTCACCATCTATGAGCGTTCCGACCGGGCCGGCGGGCTTTTGATGTACGGGATTCCCGGCTTCAAACTGGACAAGTCCATCGTCCAGCGCCGCCTCGACCGGTTGAGCGAGGGTGGCGTCGAGTTCAAGCTCAATTTCGAAGTGGGCCGTGATGCCAGCCTGCCCGATCTGCGGGAAAAGCATCATGCCATTCTTCTGGCGACGGGCGTCTATGCGGCCCGCCAGTTGACCTGTCCGGGATCCGGCGATGGTGTCATCGCGGCGCTGGACTATCTCACCCGCTCCAACCGCGATGATCTCGGGGATGTGCGCGGGAATGACCCGACCCTGACTGCCGAGGGCAAGAATGTCGTCGTCATCGGCGGCGGTGACACGGCCATGGATTGTGTGCGCACGGCGATCCGCCAGGGCGCCAAATCGGTCACCTGTCTCTATCGCCGCGACCGCGAGAACATGCCGGGCTCGGCCCGCGAAGTGAAACATGCCGAGGAAGAGGGGGTCGTTTTTGAATGGCTGGCCTCACCGCTGGCGGTCCTCACCAAGGGCGATGTGATTTCCGCCGTGCGCGTGCAAGGCATGCGTCTGGGCGCACCGGATGCCTCCGGCCGCCGCGCGCCGGAACCGGAGCCGGGCCGGACTTTCGATGTGGCCGCGGACATGGTGGTGTCGGCCCTGGGCTTCACCCCGGAAAACCTGCCGGAAGCCTTCTCCGCACCGGACCTCTCGGTCCATCGTGACGGACGCGTGGAAGGTGATGATGCCACCAAGATGACCAGTCTGGACGGCGTCTTCGTTGCCGGTGACCTGCATCGCGGCGCTTCGCTGGTGGTCTGGGCGATCCGGGACGGCATGGATGCCGCCCGTTCGATCACTGCCTATCTCGATAATCGACTGCAGGTTCTGGGAGCAGCCGAATGACCCAACAATCCTGGAATCAAGCCAAGGTTCATGCGGGCCTGGAGACATTGGAATCCACCGGTCTGTGGCGTCCGGAAGACGAGCGCGATGCCTGCGGCGTCGGCCTGATCGCCGACATGAAGGGCGAAGCCCGCCGCGAGATCGTCGAACTGGCCATTGATGCGCTGAAAGCGGTCTGGCACCGCGGGGCCGTGGATGCCGATGGCAAGACCGGCGATGGAGCCGGTCTGCGTGTCGGCGTGCCCCAGGCCTTCTTCAAGGCGGCGGTCGCCCGCACCGGTCACGAGCCGGAACGGGGCGATGTCATTGTCGGCATGATCTTCCTGCCGCGCACGGATTTTGCCGCGCGTGAACGCGCCCGCGCCATCATCGAGGCGGAAATCCTGCGCGAGGGCTTTGCCTTCTATGGCTGGCGCCAGCCGCCGATCGACACCTCGGTACTGGGTGACAAGGCGCGCGCGACCCTGCCGGAAATCGAGCAGGTCCTGTTCCGCGATCCCCGCGGTCGCGACATCGAGAGCGTCGAGCGCATGCTCTATATTGTCCGTCGCCGCATCGAGCGCCGGGCCCGCGAGGAAAATCTGCGCGACACCTATGTCTGCTCGCTCTCCTCGCGTGACATCATCTACAAGGGCCTGTTCCGGGCCGAGGATATCGACGCCTTCTACCGCGATCTCCGGCACCCGGAATTCGTCTCCTCCTTCGCGATCTTTCACCAGCGCTACTCCACCAACACCTTCCCGGAATGGCGGCTGGCGCAGCCCTTCCGCATGCTGGCGCACAATGGCGAGATCAATACGATCCGCGGCAATATCAACTGGATGAAGAGCCATGAGGTTCACATCGCCGAGACCGCCTTCCCGGGCGATGAGCGCGATGTCCGTCCGGTGATCCAGTCCGGCGCGTCGGACAGTGCGGCGCTTGACCAGGCCTTTGAAATCCTGGTGCGGGCGGGCCGGTCCGCGCCGATGACCAAGACCATCCTCATCCCGGAAGCCTGGTCCAAGCGTGCCGATGTCATGCCGGAAGGCTGGGCGCGCATGTATGAGTACTGCAATTCGGTGATGGAGCCCTGGGACGGGCCGGCCGCGATTGCGGCGTTTGACGGACGCTGGGCGATCGCCGGCATGGACCGCAACGGGCTGCGTCCGATGCGCTATGCCATCACCCAGTCCGGCATTCTGGTGGCCGGGTCGGAAACCGGCATGGCGCCGATCGACCAGGATCAGGTGATCGAGCGTGGCCAGATCACGCCGGGCCGCCTGATCGCGCTGGATATCGAGGAAGGCCGCTTCTATCGCGAGCATGAAATCCTCGATGAGCTGAGCGAACAACACCCCTATGCCCGCTGGCTGGGTGAGCTGGAAGACATCGAACCGGTCATCGGGCCGGGCGCCGAACCGCAAGTGTTCGACGAAGACACGCGTCTGCGTCACCAGGCGGCGGCCGGCTTCTCCTTCGAGGGGATCGAGCTGGTGCTCAACGCCATGGCCGAGGATGGCAAGGAAGCCGTGGGCTCGATGGGCGATGACGCGCCGCTGGCCGTCCTGTCGGAAACCTACCGGCCGCTCTCGCACTTCTTCCGCCAGAATTTCTCCCAGGTGACCAATCCGCCGATCGACCCCTTGCGGGAAGGCCGGGTGATGGGGCTGAAAACCCGGTTCCGGAATCTCGGCAATATCCTGGCCCAGGGCGAGGAGCGGGCGTCGGTGCTCGTGCTCGACAGCCCGATCCTGTCCAATGGCGCCTATGAGCGCTGGCGCGAGCATATGGGCGGCGCGGTCAAGGAGATCGACTGTCTGCTGCCCGTGGAAGGGGCCACCGGGAACGGTCAGGCCCTTCGCAAGACGCTCGACAGGGTCATCGAGGAAGCCGTGGCCGCCGTCCG
>NZLV01000159.1 GCA_002694345.1 Maricaulis sp. | reverse complement strand
GCCAGACCGGCGACGACATAGTCCCGCAGGGTCGTGAAACCGGCGAGATCCGGCTCCTGTTCCAGATAGCGGATGGTTGCGCCGGGATGGATGAAACGATCGCCCTCATCGGCTTCGACCAGTCCGGCCGCAACCTTCATCAGGGTCGACTTGCCCGACCCGTTCCGGCCGACCAGACACAGGCGCTCGCCTTCTGCCACTTGCAGATCGGCCCCGTCGAGCAAGGGGGTGACCCCGAAGGTGAGGTGGATGTTCTGGAGGGTCAAAAGCGGTGGCGACATGGGGTTTCGCATACAAGCCGGCGCGTCCGCGGTCACGCCTTTCCGGCAGATTACCGGAACGAAGAGGGACGATTTCAGGCAGCGTCCCTCTGGCCGCAAAGATGAACAAGGTCTCATTTGTCCCACAATCGGGCCGGGCGTATCGTTCCGGCAGGGATTGGAGAGGGCGGACCCGTTTCAGACGGGCCCGAAGAAAAAATGCTTGAAATCAATGGTCTGACGAAGACGTACGGGAATGGTGTGCGCGCGATGGATGGGGTCACCCTGTCCATTTCCAAGGGCATGTTCGGCTTGCTGGGCCCCAATGGCGCCGGCAAATCCACGCTGATGCGAACCCTGGCGACGCTGCAATATCCCGATAGCGGGACGATCCAGTTCGGTGATCTCAACCCGATCAAGGACCCCAAGGCGCTGCGCGCCACGCTGGGCTATCTGCCCCAGGATTTCGGGGTTTATCCGCGCATGTCGGCACGCGCCATGCTCGACCATCTGGCGGTTCTCAAGGGCCTGACCAATGGCAAGGAACGCAAACAGGTTGTCGAAAGCCTGCTGGAGCAGACCAATCTGAAACAGCACGCCCACAAGTCTGTCGCCTCCTATTCCGGCGGCATGCGCCAGCGCTTCGGCATTGCCCAGGCCCTGCTGGGTGATCCGCAACTCATCATCGTTGATGAGCCGACCGCGGGTCTCGATCCGGAAGAGCGCAACCGTTTCCACAATCTCCTCTCGGAGATCGGTGAGAATGTCGTCATCATCCTCTCCACCCACATCGTGGAAGATGTCGCGGACCTCTGTCCCAACATGGCGATCATGAACCAGGGCAAGATCGTTGCGAAAGGCGCGCCGGCCGATCTGATCAAGGAGCTGGAAGGCAAGGTCTATTCGCGGACCGTGGCAAAAGCCGACCTGCCGGCGCTGCGCACCCAGTACAACATCATCTCCGAGCGTCTGGTCATGGGCCAGGTGGTGATCCGCGTGATCGCCGACAGTGCGCCGGACGGGTTTGCGCCCGCCACGCCGGACCTGGAAGACGTCTATTTCGCAACCATCGCCGAAGGCCGCCAGGCCGCGGCGGCGGCCTGATCCGGCCGGCTGCGGAGGACGCGACATGCTCAGCAAGATTGCCGGATTTGAATTCCGGTTTCAGCTTCTTTCACCCGCCTCGATCGCGATTTTCGCGATCTTCTTCCTGCTGGTTTTCGGCGGGGTTACAATCGACCAGATCCAGGTCGGTGCCGGCGGATCTGTCAACATCAACTCACCCAATGCACTGACGGTGAATCTCGTGATCTTCTCGGTCTTCGGGGCGATCATTCCCACCGTTTTCCTGTCATCCGGCGTTTTGCGGGATTTCGGATTCAAGACATCCGAACTCTTCTACTCCCGTCCGGTGCGGGAATTCGATTTCGTGCTGGGCCGCTTCATTGGCGGGTTCGCGATCACCGCAGCCGTCTATGCCAGTGTCCCGCTGGCCTTTTTCATCGGCTCGATGATGCCTTGGCTGGATCCCGAGCTCATCGGGCCCACCGTGCTTTGGTGGTATCCCTACCTGTTCGCCGTCTTCGGACTGGTGAACATGTGGGTCGTGGGCACGATCCTGTTCACCGTGGCCAATCTGACCCGGTCCACGGTGATGACCTATTCGGCCTTCGTGGCCCTGCTGGTCCTTTATTTTGTCGGTCTCGGCCTGTCCCAGTCGCAGCCGTCCCTGCGTGAGACTTTCGCGCTGATCGACCCGTTCGGCTTCAATACCTTCAATGAGATGACGCGCTACTGGACGGTCTTCGACCAGAATGAGCGCGCCGTTCCCTTCGAGGGCGTGCTGCTGACCAATCGCCTGATGTGGATCGGTATCGGTTTTGCCCTTCTGGTGCTCAACGTGGTCACTTTCCGGTTTCGCCGCGGCGGAGCCAAGGTCAGCAAGAAGAAAGTGGCGGCCATCGCCGGTCCGACGCACGCCATTTCCGAGTTCGATCTGCCGCGCGTCACGCCGCGTCTCGATACCGGTGCTTCCATCCAGCAATTCCTCGCCCGGTTGAGCTTCGAGGTGAAGGGCGTGGTCATGAATGTGGCCTTCTGGATCCTGCTCGTCCTGGGCCTTCTCAATACGGTTCCGGGCTTTTTCCTCGGGAATGACGTCTATGGAACGCCGAACTATCCCGTCACCCGCATCATGGTGCAGGTGGTGGAAGGCGGGTTCGCCTGGCTGCCCTTCGTGGTGGTGATCTACTACGCAGCGGAAGTGATGTGGCGGGAGCGCCGTTTCGGCTTCTCCTACATTGTCGATGCCACGCCGACACCGAGCTGGGTCTTCATCTCGACGAAATTCCTCGCCCTGTGCGTGGTGATCACGGCGCTGATCGCGACTTCGCTGATGGCCGCGGCGCTGTCACAGCTGGCCATGGGTTTCAATCATGTCGAGCTGGACCAATACGCCATTCGTGGTGTGGTCGGAATGATCATCCCGGCGGTGCTGCTGGCGGCCCTGGCGATCTTCGCCCAGGTCCTGTTCAACAATCGCTGGCTCGGTATGGCGGCTCTGCTTGTCTATCAGATCATCTCGATCGTGATGGGCAATATGGGTCTCGACCACAGCCTGTACAATTTCGGCAGTGCCCCGGGCGCGCCCTATTCCGACATGAACGGGTATGGGCATTTCCTGGGTATCCAGCTGTGGTTCTACGCCTATTGGGGCTTTTGGGGCCTGCTGTTGCTGACCCTGTCCTATCTGTTGTGGAGCCGGGGTTCGCTGACCGCGATCCTGCGGCGTCTCGCGGCCCTACCGCGCGGCTTCGCCCAGCCCGGAACGGCCGTCGCCGCCCTGATTGCCATTGCCGGCATGATCTCCACCGGTGGCTGGATCTACTACAACACCAACATCCTCAATGCGTATCAGTCCTCCAACGCGGCGCGTGCGCAGGCGGCGGAGTATGAGCGGCAATACCTGCATCTGCAGGATGAGCCGCAGCCCACCATTGTGGACACGGCCTATGAGGTGGAGATCTATCCCTCCGAACGCCGCTATACGGCCAATGGCCATTACGAACTGGAGAACCAGACCGGCGAGACGCTGGACACGCTCTGGATCTCCTATGGCCAGGGCACGACCGTGCTGGACCAGACGTTGGAGGGCGGTTCGCTCGCCAGTGCCGATGAGGACTTCTACCTCTATGAGTTCACCATGGATCCGCCGCTCGCACCGGGGGAAAGCCGGAGCTTCGACTTCCAGGTCGAACGCGCCAATCCGGGTTTCCGCAATTCCGGCAATGTGACGACGGTCAATTACAACGGCACCTTCTTCAACAATGGGGAGTCGATGGCGATTGTCGGGTTCAACGGCAATTGGCGTCTGACGGACCGTCAACAGCGCCGGCGTGAGGGTCTCGACCCGATCGACCGGGCCTATCCGCTGGAAGACGAAAGCCATTGGGATGAGAACGGCATCACCAATTCGCACTATGTCGGCTTCCGCTCCGAGGTCTGCACCTCGGCGGACCAGACCGCCATTGCTCCGGGATATCTGGAACGCGAATGGAGCGAGACCGATGATCAGGGCCGTGACCGGAACTGCTATGAGTATGTGATGGATCGCACGATCCTGAACTTCTACTCTTGGCTGTCAGCGGACTATGAGGTGGTCGAGCGGGAGACCGACGGCATCCTCTATCAGGTCTTCTATCATCCGGATCACGCTTGGAATGTGGAGCGGATGCTGGAGGCCGGCGAGGACTCGATCGGATACTTCTCCGAGCATTTCAGCCCGTTCCAGTATCGCCAGTATCGCATTCTGGAATTCCCGGCCTATGCGAGTTTCGCCCAGTCCTTCCCGAACACGATCCCGTTCTCGGAAGGCATCGGCTTCATCGCCAATCTCTCGGACCCGTCTGACATCGACTACGTCTACTACGTGACCGCCCACGAAGCGGCGCACCAGTGGTGGGCACACCAGGTGATGTCGGCCAATGTCCAGGGTGGCACGATGCTGGTGGAGACCTTCGCCCAGTATTCGGCCCTGATGGTGATGCGCGAAGCCTATGGCGAAGACCATATGCGTCGCTTCCTCAAGTTCGAGCTGGACAGTTACCTGTCCGCACGCGGCTCGGAATCCATCGAGGAATTGCCGCTCTACCGCGTCGAGAACCAGCCTTACATCCACTACCGCAAGGGTGCGGTGATCATGTATGCGCTGCAGGACTATGTCGGCGAAGATGTGGTGAACCGGGTGATGCAGCGGCTGATCGACCAGCGCGCCTATTCGTCCGATCCCTATGCCACAACGCTGGATTTCCTGCGCATCTTGCGCGAGGAGGCCGGTCCGGAATGGGAAGGCGTGATTCACGACTTCTTCGAGCGGATTGTCCTGTTCGACCTGGAAGCCTCTTCGGCGACCGCCACGCAACGCGAGGATGGCCGCTGGGATGTGACCCTGGAGATCGAGGCGCACAAGTTCGAGGCCGATGGAGCCGGTCAGGAGACCGAGGAGCCGATCGACTATCTGATTGATATCGGCGTGTTCACGGAAAGCCTGGACGAGGCCTATGAGGGCTCGGATCACGTGCTCTACATGGAGAAGCACCGGATCGACGAGAACACGATGCGTATCGAGTTGATCGTCGACGAAGAGCCGCTCTATGTCGGGATCGATCCCTACAACAAACTGATCGACCGGGATTCGGACGACAATCTCGTCCGCGTCCAGATCGTCGAATAAGGCTCAGGCCGGCTCGTCTCTTCGGGGGCGGGCCGGTCAGCCGTTCGCGAACCGCTGGGCGTCGCCGTCCAGCGGTTTCTCGGCCCGCTTGTGGAGCAGGGAGCGCAGGAAGCTGGGGAACATTTCCATGGCATCGGCGGCCGACAGGCTGCCTTTCTCCCGATCCGTCCACCAATAGGCCCAGAACGAGGTCACGTGGGAGACCGCGGACAAGTCCTGGCCCAGCTGGCCGAAATGCCCTGGTGCCTTGAGCAGGAAGCTGCGCAGCGCCGTGGAGTCCGCGCCGCCGCAGAAGCGCCGGTACTCGCCGTCATAGTCATCCATGATCTGGGTCAGCGCGGTCCAGCGTTCGCGGACCGTGTTCAGGATCGCTTTGCGGATCTCGTTGATTTCCTTGTTCTCGCCCGGCTTGGCGCCGCGCACGACGACATCGTTGAGCTCGATCAGGAACTGACGGAGATCATCCTTCACCTCGCGCAGGCGCCAGCGGTAGTAGAGGATGCCTTTCCAGCCGAAAATGCCCTGCTCATACTGTTCCTCGTCCATGCCGAGCACATGGCGCAGGCCTGACAGGCGTTGGGTGTCCTGGCTGTCGAGCAATTGCTCGGCAAACTTCCGGGCGCGTTCGTCATCGGCCTGGATATGCTCGTCGTCGAAGGCGAGCCGGACCATGCCGCAGATCTGCCGCGTGACATTGCCCAGCATCGCTTCCTGCTCGCCGGGCGAGATGTTGAAGTAGAAGCGGGCGATCGGGCGTTCACACTGGGTGTAACGGTCTGCCATCAGGAAGGGATCGAAGGACGGGATCTCGGCGAGTTCGCGGATGCGCGCCAGGTCGAGATCATAGTGCTTGTTAAGGGCGCCGACCCCTAGGAAGGCCTTGAGACGGGCATCGAACCCTTTTTCCTCCACGAAGAAGGAGTGTCCGCCCATGCCCAGATCCTCGATACTGACCGGAATGATGATCTTCGTGGCGACCGGGTTCTCGGTATAGAGATAGGGCTTGTCGTGCGGGCGAACCGTGTGCTTCAGGAAGAAGCTCGCATTGAGGCGCGGATTGCGGAAGAAGGGCTTGGCGGCCATCTCGAGCGTCTCGCCATAGCGCTTCTGGATCGACCACAGGTCCAGAATGCGCGGCGTGGCTCCTCCGCGTACAATTCTTCGAAGACTCTGTCGGTCTGACCCGCCCATTTCACCCGTCCGGATAGTGTAATTCCGGACAGGCTAGCGGACAGGTTTTAAAATCCCATAACCGGCGCTGAACGTGTCCTGGGCCGGGGGCTGCCACCGGAAGGGTGGCCGGCAGCAGCCCCGTGGCGGGACGGATCAGGCGGCGCTGGGCGCGAAGACGTGCGGGGCCGGGATCGGGGATCTCAGGCGCCGTTGCAGGCCGGTGGCATCGGTCTGCGTGCCCGGCGCAACACGGGTGACGCTGGCAATGAAATCCGAGAACAGGGTGACGGCTTCGCGAGCGTGCAGGAAGCCCTTGCTGTTCTGGCTGGCCCAGTAGCGCCAATAGCCCGGCACGTGACTGACCACAGAGAGATCGCTGCCGACGTCATAGAACAGGGTCGGCGCCTTCAGCAGGAATTTGCGGAAGCCGTTGGCGTCTTCGCCGCGGCAGAAGCGGCCGAACACGGTTTCATACTCCTCCATCACGCAGGTGAGACTGCTCCAGCGCGCGCGGGTCTCCTCGATGATCGCGCGGCGCATGTGGTGGAGTTCCGTGTACTCGTGATCGCTGGCGCCGACGATGCTCACCGCCTTGAGCTGCTGCAGGAAGGATTTCAGCGCTGACAGGGCTTCGGCCATGTGGAAGCGGTAGTAGAGAATGCCGCGCCAGCCGAAAATTCCGGCCTTGAACTCGATCTCGGTCATGTCGAGCGATTTGCGGAGCACGGACAGTTTGCCGTTCAGGTCGCAGGCCAGCAATTGGCGGGTAAACCGCATCGCGCGGTCATCATCGCGGTCATGGGCTTCGCCACCAAAGGCGAGGGCGACCACGGAGACGATCTGGCGGGCGACGGAATCTTCCATTCGCTCCATCTCATCATCGGAGATGTTGAAATAGAGCTCGTCAATCGGACGGGCATGCTCGCGATAGCGTTCGGCCAGCAGGAAGGGATCGAAGCTGGGCAGGGCCGCCAGTTCGCGCAGGCGGATGAGGTCGAGATCCAGCAGATGTGGTTCATCGGCCCGGTCGAACAGGGTCCGCATCTTGGTGGCGAAACCGGTTTCTTCCACGAAGACGGCATGGCCGCCCAGGGACAAATCGTCGTGGGCCAGAGGAACCAGGATTTTCGTCACCACGGGCTGGGAGGACATGACGTAGGGACGTTCGTGGACGCGCACCGTGTGCTTGATCACGAAACACCGGTTTAAACGGGGGTGCAGGAAGAAGGGACGCTCGCCATGGGCATCGGTATGTCCATAGCGCCGGGCAATCGAATAGAGATCGAGAATCCGGGACGTCGCACCGCCCTTGACGATGTTGCGCAGATCAGAGCGCAGGGTTTCTCGAATTCGGGCCATGCCGTCTCTCCTTTGGCCCCGAATCCCTAACCCGGGCGGCTTTAAGGAGAGGTCTGCCAGACTGGGCAGAATTGATTAGAATGCTGCACACTTCGCGGGGGCAGAGAGTTTCGCGAATTATTCCGGGGGATTGGCGGGCTGCAGAGCGGCGAAAATATATCCGCCGACCGCACCGCCAAGGCACAGGGTGAGCAGGCCCTGAAGCTCCCGGCTCGCCGCGACCGGCGTAATCGCGGAATCCATCAGCGTGGAATAGAAGAGTTTGATGCCGATCATCATGGCAGCAATGGCCAGTCCGCCGGCCAGGGTGAAGCCGAAACGCCGCCAGCCCGGACCCAGAAGCCGTGCCGTGAAACCGGCGACGGGAAAGGCGATGGCATAGCCCACCAGGATCAAGACGAAGAGGGTGGGCGCAAAGCCGGCCAAGTCGCGCTGGATGGCGTCCATCCGGACCGAGGTCGGGATCTCCGCCCCCGCCCGGATCAGGGCCTGCAGGTCGACATGGGTATTGCCCAGGGAGACCAGAAGCGTGCCCACGATGACGGCGAGCAGGAATATCGCGAGCGTTCGAAGGCCGGCCATGGCGTCATCTCCTGTGGCCCGGACCGGGCATTGCTTGCTGATGACGAGTCTATCGTGAGACAAGAACAGCGACAATCATGGGGGTTTTCATGTTGCGATTTCTGGCAGGCCTGACGGGGGCGCTTATCTTGGCCGGGGCGGTTCAGGCCCAGACAGCCCATACTGTCGTGGACGGTCTGGACTATCCCTGGAGTGTCGCCTTCCTGCCTGATGGCCGCATGCTGGTGACCGAAAAGCCGGGACGATTGCGAGTTGTCGATGCGGACGGGCTCGATCCAGAACCGGTCGCAGGCGTGCCCGAGGTGTTCTATTCCGGCCAAGGCGGTTTGCTGGATGTGGCCCTGTCCCCGGAGTTTGCAACGGACAACCGGGTCTATCTGACATGGACGGCCGGTACCGAGCGCGCGAATACGCTGCATCTGGGTGTCGGCCGGTTGGACGGACAAGCGCTGACGGATTTCCAGGTCCTGTTCACCGCCACCCCAACGCGCCGGACCAATGTCCATTATGGCGGGCGCATTGCCTTCTTGCCCGGTGAGGCGGACCAGCCCGGCACGATGATCCTTGGCATTGGCGACGGTTTCGATTTTCGCGAGCAGGCCCAGAATCCGGGCAGTCATTTCGGCAGTTTCGTGCATCTGACGCTCGACGGGCAGCCTCTGGCCTCCGTCTTTTCCGATGCCGCGCCCGGCGTGTTCTCGATCGGACATCGCAATCCGCAAGCGGTGCTCCATGACCCTGTAAGCGGGCGCCTCTATGCCAATGAGCACGGGCCGCGTGGCGGAGACGAGATCAATGTTCTGGTGGAGGGCCGCAATTACGGCTGGCCGATTGTCAGCCGGGGGGTCGACTATACCGGTGCTCTCGTCACGCCCTTTGATGCCTATGAGGGCATGCAGGACCCGCTGGTGAACTGGACGCCGTCCATCGCGCCGGCGGGCATGGCGATCTATCACGGTGAAGTCTT
>NZLV01000158.1 GCA_002694345.1 Maricaulis sp. | reverse complement strand
GCGCGCAACCTTGTCGGCCACCGTGCCGAGTTTCTCGTGGAAGGTGACCTTGGACAGCTGGGCCGCCATGTCCGAGAGCGGTGTCTTGCGGTCATTATCCCAGAAGTGGCGGGCATCGGAGAGGCGCGCGGAGAGGACGCGGGCATTGCCGGCGGCAATCGCCACGCCGCCATCCGGCGCGACCTGGTTGGCCACACAGACGAATTTCGAGGTGACGCCCGGCTCACCCGGCTTCTTCACCGCGAAATACTTCTGGTGCGTCTTCATGGTCAGGGTGATGACTTCAGGCGGCAGGTCCAGGAAGTCCGGATCCATCTCGCCCAGAAGCGGGACCGGCCATTCCACCAGACCGGCAACCTCGGTCAGCAGACCGGCATCCTCGACCAGTTCCAGACCGGCATCCGTGCAGACCTTGCGGGCCCCGTCCAGGATCAGCGCTTCGCGTTCCGCGCGCGACTGGATGACATGGCCCTCTTCGCGCAGGACTTTGGTGTATTGGGCATAATCGGTGATCGTGAAGGGACCACGGCCCATGCGGCGATGGCCTTCGGTGATATTGCCGGACTTGATGCCGAACACCTCGAAATCCACGATCTCACCGTCGAACAGGCAGAGCAGGCGCTGGATCGGACGCACCCAACGCTGGGCCTTGTCATCCTCGCCAAACTTCATGGATTTGGGCCAGGGGAAGGCTTTCATCACCTCCGGGATCGCCTCGGCGATCACATCGGCCGTGGTGCGGCCCGGCTTTTCGATGATGGCGACCCAGAACTCGCCCTTCTTGTCCTCGCGCTTTTCGCACTGGTCCAGCGAGGCGACACCGGCGCCACGCAGGAAGCCCTGGACGGCCTGGTCCGGCGCGCCGACGCGCGGGCCCTTGCGTTCTTCGCGGACATCCTCGGTCTTGACCGGCAGGCCCTCGATCACGAGACCCAAGCGGCGCGGACCGGCGAAGGTGGTCAGCGAGGTCCAGGCAATGCCGGCGGCCTTGAGCTTGTCACCCAGGAGTTTTTCCAGGTCGGCCTCGGCGCGCGGCTGCATCCGGGCCGGGATTTCCTCGCAGAAGATTTCAAAAAGCAGTTCAGACATTTTGTGTCCCGTTACGAGGTCGGTTTGTCGGTCAATTCCTGGGCAGTCCAGCGCTCCATGAGCGCGTAATAACTGTCGTCGGGCGGACCTTCATAAATCAGCGTGTCATCCTCGAAGGCCATCCAGTCCTGGGCCGATTTCACCCAGATATGCCCAACCGGACGCAGACGGGCGCGATCATCCAGCGAACCCGCCTTCAAAGACAGGGCCGGACGCCCTTCCGTGTCATTGGCGATGCGCGTACCGCACTTGTCACAGAACAGGCCCAGCTTGTTGGACTTGCTGTCGGTGGGAATGGAGAAAGCCGACGGCGCGCCCTGGGTGAAGCGGAACCCGTCCCGCTCCACCAGCATGGACAGACCGAAGGCCGAAGAGGATTGCTGCTGGCAGGTCGTGCAATGGCAGCAATACAGGGTCAGCGGCTGTTTGGAGATCTCATAGCGGATCGCACCACACTGGCAGCCGCCACGCAGGGGGAGTTTCATGAGGCGGTCTCCGGGCAGCGCTTATCCTCCCCCTTGATGGGGGAGGTGCCGGGCGCATGCCCGGCGGAGGGGGTGGGGGCGAGGTGGTCACAGGACACACCGGGATTCACCCCTTCCGACCCGAAGCTGCGCTTCGGCCCACCTTCCCCATCAAGGGGAAGGATAGTGGCTGCGTGCGCCATCACTCCGTCGCCTCCAGCGCCGCGCGTTCGGACTTCACCCAGGCTTCCGCGCAGCCCTTGGCCAGTTCGCGGACGCGGGCGATCCAGCTGGCGCGCTCGGCCACGGAGATGGCGCCGCGGGCATCAACCAGATTGAACAGGTGGGAGGCCTTCAGGCAAAAATCATAGGCCGGCAGAGGCAACGGCTTGTCGAGATTGAGCAGCGCCATGCACTGGCTCTCCGCGCCCTTGAACCATTCGATCAGCATGTCGACATCGGCATGCTCGAAATTGAATTCGGAATACTGGCGCTCGGCTTCCTGGAAGACATCGCCGTATTTCAGGCCCGCACCATTGAAGTCGAGATCGTAGACATTCTCCACGCCCTGGACATACATGGCCAGGCGTTCCAACCCATAGGTCAGCTCACCGGAGACCAGGTCGACATCGAGGCCGCCGACCTGCTGGAAATAGGTGAATTGGGAGACTTCCATCCCGTCACACCAGACCTCCCAGCCCAGGCCCCAGGCGCCCACGGTCGGGTTTTCCCAGTCATCCTCGACAAAGCGGACATCATGCAGGTCGCGGTCGATGCCGATGGCGTCGAGCGAGCCGAGATAGAGGTCCTGGATATCGGCCGGGCACGGCTTCAGCAGGACCTGGAATTGGTAGTAGTGCTGGAGGCGGTTCGGGTTCTCGCCATAGCGCCCATCGCCCGGGCGGCGCGAGGGCTGGACATAGGCGGCACGCCAGGGGCGCGGCCCCAGCGAGCGCAGTGTCGTGGCCGGGTGCAGCGTGCCGGCCCCCACTTCCACATCATAGGGCTGGAGAATGGCACAGCCCTGCTCCGCCCAGTAATGTTGCAGACGCAGGATCAGGTCCTGGAAGGACGGCGCAGGTGAAGCGGCCATATCGTATTGTCCCGGCGGAAATAAACGCGTTCAGAAAATTGGCCGGACACTAGGCAACGGGGACCGTCTAATCAAGCACGCGAGTCCTCATCTCGCTGCGCCGCAGCACCCGAATCCAGTCGTGCTTCCACCGCCTTGCGTGCCGCCTCGGCCGCCTCATCACGCGCTTTGCTCTTCTTCCCGCGAAACAGGAAGAAAACAAGGATGGCGGCTGCGAGGAGAAAGAGCGTGATTTCCATGGCGATGAGGATAGCGGGTTTCTGTGCTGTGAGTCTTGGTTTGCGGCTCTCGCCGCCCCCCTCACCCGGCGCTGCGCGCCACCCTCTCCCGCAAGGGGAGAGGGAGTTGGATCGAGCTCAAACGTACTCCTTCTCCCCTCGCGGGAGAAGGTGCCCCGAAGGGGCGGATGAGGGGGCCTAGCCCGCCTTCGGTGCCGTGATGTGGATCGGGTGGCCCAGAGCGGTCAGTGCCGACTCGGCGAAGCCTTCGGTCAGGGTCGGGTGGACGTGGATTGTGCCGGCAATGTCTTCCAGACGTGCGCCCATCTCGACCGCCAGGGCGAACTCGCCCGAGAGTTCGGAGACATGCGTGCCCACGGCGTGGATGCCCAGGATGACATGGTCATCCTTGCGCGCCGTGACACGGACGAAACCGCCATCCGTGCCGGCATCCATGGAGAGATAGCGGCCGGAAGCGGCGAGCGGGAATTTGCCCGTGATCACCTCTTCGCCCTTCTCCTTGGCCTCGTCCGGCGTCAGGCCGACGCCGACGACTTCCGGTTCGGTGAAGCACACAGCGGCGATGGCGACCGGGTCATGCACCCGGCGATGGCCGGCCATGATCTCGGCAACCATTTCGCCCTGGGCCGTTGCCTTATGCGCCAGGAGCGGTTCACCGACGACATCACCGATCGCGTAGACACCGCGCATTCCGGTGCGGCACTGGGCGTCGACCTTGATGAATTTGCCGTCCAGGTCGAGGCCCATATTTTCCAGCCCCCAGCCGTCCAGGCAGGCCTTGCGGCCGACGGCAACGAGGATCTTGTCCGCCTCGATGGTCTGGGTTTCACCCTTGGCGTCCTCGTATTCCAGAACCGCCTTGCCGCCCTTGGTTTCGGTGACACCCTTGGCCTTGCAGGACAGGTTCACATCCACCTTGTGCTTCTTCAGCCACATGGTGATCGGGCGGGTGATCTCCTTGTCATAGAGCGGCAGGATGCGATCCAGCGCCTCGATGAAGGTGACCTCAGTGCCCAGCTTGCGATAGGCGATGCCCAGTTCCAAACCGATATAGCCGGCGCCGACAACGACCAGCTTTTCCGGCTTTTCCGTCAGTTCCAGCGCCTGGGTGGAGCCGATCACGGCACCGCCGAAGGGCATGAAGGGGAGTTCGACTTCCACCGAACCGGTGGCGAGCACGACATTCTCCGCCGTGATCTCGATCTCCTCGCCCGCATCCGTGGTGACGATGCAGGTCTTGGCATTCTGGAAGTTGGCCCAGCCGGCAATGTGCTCGGCACCGGCCGCCTTGATCAGCTGCGCCACACCGCCGGTCAGCTTGGAGACGATGCCGTCCTTCCAGCCGATCAGCTTGCCCATGTCCAGCTTGGGCTCTTCCGACAGGGAAATACCGAAGCGGTCGCCCTTGGCCGCGGCACTCATGTGCTCGTACTCGGTGGCCGCGTGGATCATCGCCTTGGACGGGATGCAACCGCGATTGAGGCAGGTACCGCCCAGGCCATGCTTGTCGACAATGATCGTGTCGAGACCCAGCTGGCCGGCCCGGATGGCGGCCGGATATCCGCCGGGACCACCCCCGACAATCAGGACTTGGCAAGACCGTGTCTGCATCACAGGCGCTCCTTGAGTGTATCAGCGCAAAATCGAGAAAGGCCGGAGCGAGAGGCTCCGGACGGGTATCAGGTGTTGGCTTCTTGCGGACGAATGAGATTGCGCCAGACGAGGGAGCCGATCACGGATCCCAGGGCGACGACAGCAAAAGAGCCGAACACGATCTGCGGCATCCATTCGGAGTGGATGCCGATCTTCCCGTGATAGAACATGAGGACGAAGACGCCGGCCGCCCAGATGGCGACGGCGGAGATGAAATCGGACCAGGTCTGTTTCACACTTGGCGTCATCTCGGTCACTCCCCTCTCTTGCTTGTGAGCGCTTTGCCCGGCCCGGTCAAGCGAGCCGGAGCCCGCCTCACATGAACAGCGTGGCCGGGTTTTCCAGCAGGGACTTCACCCGCTGGATCAGCATGGCGGCGTCATACCCGTCAACGATCCGGTGATCGAAGCAGGAGGACAGGTTCATCAGCTTGCGCGGCACGACCTGCCCGTCCGCATCGAAACGCGGCAGGGTCTGCATCTTGTTGACGCCGATGATGGCCGTCTCCGGTGCGTTCAGGATCGGTGTCGTCACCAGACCGCCGATCGCCCCCAGCGAGGTGATCGTGATGGTGGATCCGCTCAGCTCGTCCTTGGACGCCTTGCCCTCGCGGGCCGCTTGGCCAAGGCGCGAGAGTTCCGAGGCGATCTGCCAGATGTCCAGGCTTTCCGCATGCTTGATCACCGGCACCATGAGACCGTTCGGCGTCGCCGCAGCGATGCCGCAATGCACGGCTTCATGCTTGGTCAGCACCATGGCCTCGCCATCGAAATGGGCATTGGCCTGGGGCGTGTCTGGCAGGGCCTTGGTCAGGGCCAGGACAAGGAAGGGAATGAAGGTCAGCTTGGGCTGGTCGTCCGAGCGGTTCGCATTGAGATGCGCGCGCAATTCCTCCAGCGCCGTAACGTCGATTTCCTCGACATAGGCGATGTCCGGAATGGTCCGCTGGGCGCGGGACATGTTGTCGGAGATGCGACGGCGCAGGCCGATCACCTTCTCTTCGGTCACCGAGGTGCGCGGGGCGCGGATGGCAGAGCCGCCACCGGAACGCGCGGCCAGACGGCCACCGGACTTGATGAAATCGTCCAGGTCGTCATGCGTGATACGGCCAGCCGGACCGGTGCCCGGCACGACGCCCAGATCGATCGCCGCATCCAGGGCGCGCTTGCGCACGGCCGGGCTGGCCAGCGGGCGCTCACCGCTCGGACGCGAGGCCACGGACGGGGCTGCGGCGGAGACTTCCGGCTCGACCGGTTTCTTGGCCGCCGGCTTGGGCTCTTCCTGGGGCGCTTCGGCAGGAGCCTCTTCCTCGGCGGGAGCGGCGCCTTCCGTGGCGATGAACATGATCTCGGTACCGACCGCGATGACATCACCCGGCGCGCCGACCAGCTTGGTCACGGTGCCGTTCACGGCGCAGGGAATTTCCACCGTCGCCTTGTCCGTCATCACGTCCAGCACGTGCTGGTCCTCGGTGACCGTGTCACCTTCCTTGACGTGCCATTCGACGATTTCCGCCTCGACGATGCCTTCGCCGACGTCGGGCATTTTATAGCGGTACTCACTCATCGCTTAAGCCTCCAGCACGGCGTTCATCGCGTTGATGAAGCGCTCCGGGCCCGGGAAGTAGGACCATTCATGGGCATGCGGATACGGGGTGTCCCAACCGGCGACGCGCTGGATCGGGGCCTCAAGCGCGTAGAAGCATTCTTCCTGGATCTGCGCGGCCAGTTCCGCGGCAAAACCGGAGGTGCGCGGGGCTTCCTGGGACACGACACAGCGGCCGGTCTTCTTCACCGAGCGGGCAATCGTCTCGATGTCATAGGGCGCCAGCGTCTTCAGATCGATGATCTCGGCATCAATGCCGGAACGCTCGGCCGCCGCCTGGGCGACCAGGACCAGCGTGCCATAGGCGACGATGGTGACATCCTTGCCTTCGCGGACCACTTCGGCCTTGCCGATCGGCAGGGAGTAATGGCCCTCGGGCACTTCACCCTTGGGATGCTGCCCCCAGGAGGACAGGGCCCCGCCGGAATGGCCGTCGAAGGGACCATTATACAGGCGCTTGGGCTCGAAGAAGATCACCGGGTCCGGGCTCTCGATCGCGGCGATCAGCAGACCCTTGGCGTCATAGGGGTTGGACGGCATCACCACCTGCACACCGGGAATGTGGGTGAAGAAGGCTTCCGGGCTCATCGAGTGGGTCTGACCACCGCGGATACCGCCGCCACAGGGCGTGCGGATCACGGCCGGGACCGTGAACTGGCCGGCGGTGCGATAGCGTATCCGCGACAGTTCGGAGACGATCTGGTCGAGGCCCGGGAAGATGTAATCGGCGAACTGGATCTCGGCGACAGGCTTGAGGCCCTTGGCCGCCATGCCGATCGCCATCGCCACAATGGCCGCCTCATTGATCGGCGCATCGAAGGAGCGGTCCAGGCCGTATTTCTTCTGCAGGTTCGCGGTCACCCGGAACACGCCGCCGAAATAGCCGGCATCCTCGCCGAAACTGACGACGTCGGGATCGCGTTCCATCATCACATCAAGCGCCGAATTGAGCGCCTGGATCATGTTCATCTTGGCCATGTCCTAGACTCCCAGATCCTGGCGCTGGCGGCGCAGGCGCCAGTCCTGTTCGGCATAGACATCCTCGAAGATCGACTCGACCGGGGAGAGCGGACCATCGTGCAGCGTGCCGTGGGTCTCGGCTTCCTTGTAGGACTTGATCACCAGCTCGTTGAGCTCCTTCTCGAGCGCGACATGGCGCTCTTCATCCCACTCGCCCAGACCGATGAGATGGTTCTTCAGGCGGGCAATCGGATCACCCAGCGGCCAGGCCTCGCCCTCGCCTTTCGGCCGGTAGCCGGACGGGTCGTCAGAGGTGGAGTGGGCATCGGCGCGATAAGTGAAGCTCTC
>NZLV01000157.1 GCA_002694345.1 Maricaulis sp. | reverse complement strand
GGAGATTTCCATGAAGGATGTGATGAAGGCGGCGCTGGGGAAGTAGCGTCGGTCTCAAGGGGCACAGCGAAGGAGAACGCAATGGCCAAGGCAGTCGGAATGGGGGGCGTGTTCTTCCGGTCGAAAGACCCTGAGGCACTGGCCGCCTGGTATCACACCCATCTGGGCATCAATCCCGCCCCCACCGATATGGAGATGCAGCCCTGGACCGGCACGGAAGGCGTCACCGTGTTTGCGCCCTTCAAGGCCGACACGGAGTATTTCCCCGCCGACAAGGCCTTCATGCTCAATTTCCGGGTCGATGATCTGGCCACCCTCACCACGCAATTGCGCGCGGCCGGGATCGAGGTGACGCACGAGATGGAACAGGCCGGGCTGGGCCGGTTCGCCCGCATCCATGATCCCGAAGGCAATCCGGTCGAGCTCTGGGAGCCGCCGGGCGGGCACTGATCGCATATTCAATAGAAGAAATGGTCGGAGCGGCGAGATTCGAACTCGCGACCCCCGGTCCCCCAGACCGGTGCGCTAACCGGGCTGCGCCACGCTCCGACACTCTTGGGTGGACAGGCGGACCCGTCCGATGGGGAGGCCGGTTATAGGGTGCGCTTTGCGGCTCGGCAACCAGCCTGTCAGCGCAAAATGCGGTGACATCACAGCCCGATGACCGGCAGGCTCAGTTTTGCGGTTCGATGGCGGCTTTCAGCTTGGCGCGGGCACCTTCCAGATCGTCCAGAATGTCCTGCAGCTGGCGCCCCGGACCTTCGGCTGGGCGATGCGCCTGCGGGCGCGGCTCGGGCCGTTCCACATCGGCGGCATCCACGGCCTGCGGGCCCGGCTCGGCCGAGATGGATACTGCCTGACCATCCCCCATCTCCATGACGGAGGCGATGCCATTATCCTTGATGAATTTGCGGGCGCCCTTGATGGTGAACCCGTCTTCATAGAGCAGGCGCTTCACGCCGCGCAGCAATTGCAGGTCCTGGGGACGGTAGAAGCGCCGGCCGCCGGCCCGCTTGAGCGGGCTGATCTGGGGAAACTTGCTCTCCCAGAAGCGCAGCACATGGGCCGGGACGCCGATCTCGTCGGCGGCTTCGGAGATGGTCCGGAAGGCTTCCGGTGATTTCTTGCTGACCGACATGTTTGCACCGCGCCAGCATCACCCCTTTGCACCGGGATCAGGCCTGGATCAGCCTAGTCCTTGGACAGGGATGAATCGACGCGCTCCTTGAGCACTTGCGACGGTTTGAACACCAGGACGCGGCGTTCCTCAATCGGAACTTCCACACCCGTCTTCGGATTGCGACCGACACGGCCCCGCTTGTCCCGAAGAAGGAAGGAGCCGAAAGATGACAGCTTGACGTTTTCCCCGGCCGCCAGCGTGTCCGACACCATGGTCAGCACCGACTGGACGAGATCCGCAGATTCCTGCCGCGACAGACCGACTTCCTGATAGACCGCTTCGGCCAGATCTGCTCGCGTTAAGGTTTTATCCGACATGGCAATCCCCGCATAGACGTATACAGGCTACGCCTCTCAAGGCCGGGCCGTCAACGCCAAGACTTTGGAAAAAGACGCTATTCGTAAAATATGCGCGAATCTGACGCGCCTCAATAACGCGCCAGGGCTGCACCCCAGGTAAATCCGCCACCCAGGGCTTCCATCAGGACGAGGTCCCCGCGCTTGATCCGGCCGTCCTGCACAGCCCGGTCAAAAGCGAGCGGAACCGAGGCCGCAGACGTATTGCCATGATCCGCCACGGTGGAGATCACCTTCTCGGTCGGGATGGACAATTTGCGGGCCACGCCTTCCAGGATGCGCTGATTGGCCTGGTGCGGCACGAACCAGTCGATCTCCTCGATCGAGACCCCGGCCCGGCCGGCAATCGTGGTCATGGATTCCGCGATATTGGTGATGGCATGGCGGAAGACCTGGTTGCCGACCATGCGCAGCTGGCCGACCGTACCCGTGGAAGACGGGCCGCCATCAACATGGAGCAGATCCTTGAAACGGCCGTCCGAGCGCAGATAGGTGCCCAGAATACCGGGCTGACCGCCCTCACCGGCCGGCTCGCCGGTCAGCACCATGGCCCCGGCACCGTCACCGAACAGGACGCAGGTGGTCCGGTCGGTCCAGTCCAGGATGCGCGACATCGTCTCGGCCCCGACGACGATCGCCGTACGGGCCTGACCGCGCGCGATCATGTTGTCGGCCACGGAGAGCGCATAGACGAAGCCGGTACAGACCGCCTGCACATCGAAGGCCGCGCCCTGGGTCACACCCAGCCGCGCCTGCAGCAGCGTGCCGACCGAGGGAAAGGTGAAATCCGGGGTCGTGGTGGCGACCACAATGAGGTCGACATCTTCCGCTGTCAGATTGGCATCTTCCAGCGCACGGCGGGCGGCCTGTTCGGCCAGGTCTGCGGTGGTCACGCCGTCCGGCGCGATATGACGCTGGCGAATCCCCGTGCGCTCGCGGATCCAGCTGTCGCTGGTATCCACCATGGAGGACATTTCCTCATTGGTCAGGATGCGTTCGGGCAGATAGGACCCGATCCCCGCGATACGGGCCGTAAATTCAGTCATGAGGCGGCTGCCACACCCTGTTCTTCAGACTCAGCAAACTTGTCGAGATTCTTGCGGATTTCGGACATGAAATCGCTCTGGGCCATGACATGGGCCAGGCCCAGGGCCGAGGCGAATCCCTCGCCATCGGCCCCGCCATGGCTCTTCACCACAATGCCCTTGAGGCCCAGCAGGACGCCGCCATTGATGTAGCGCGGATCCATGCGCTGGCGCAGGCGATCCAGCGCGCCCAGTGACAACAGGCCGGCCGCCAGTTTGGCGGTCCAGGACGAGGTCAGCGCGTCACGCACCCAACCTGCCACCAGACGGGCCGTGCCCTCGGCGGTCTTGAGCGCGATATTGCCTGTGAAACCATCGGTCACGACGACATCGATATCGCCGGTGGAAATGTCATTGCCCTCAATGAAGCCCCGATAGGCCATGTCCAGGCCGGAGGACCGGATCAGCTGGTCGGCTTCGCGGACCGTGTCATTCCCCTTGAGTTCTTCCTGGCCGACATTGAGCAAGCCGACGCTGGGGTTTTCACCGCCGAACACGGCGCGGTGATAGGCCTCGCCCAGAATGGCGAATTCCACCAGCTGGGTGGCGCCACACTGCACATTGGCACCGACATCCAGCACCACGGTATGGCCTTTCGGCGTCGGCCAATTCGCAGAAATGGCAGGACGATGGACGCCCTTCTTCATGCGAAGGATGACCTTGGAAATCGCCATCAGCGCGCCGGTATTGCCCGACGAGACAATGGCTCCCGCCTCCCCGGACTTCACGCACTGGATGGCATTCCACATGGACGAGCCCCGGGCGCGGCGCACGGCGTCGGACGGTTTGTCGGTCATCTGGACCAGCGTATCCGTATGACGCAGCTCGCACACCGCGGCGACCTTGGGATGGGCGTCCAGCAGCGGCTTCAGGAGGGCTTCATCCCCATGCAGAATGAAACGGGCCTCGCGGTCCGGCCAACGCTTGAGGGTATTGGCAATACCCTCGACGACGGCCTGGGGACCGAGATCGCCCCCCATGGCGTCAACGGAGATCGTAGGGATACCTGTCATGAGCGGCGTATGTATGTCCCTGACAATGGCGGCAGGCGCCAAAAACGCCCGCGGAACTTAGACGATGCTTTGTCAGATGCAAGGCGGCAAGACCGTGTCAGGCTTGAGGGAAAGCCGGAGCCTCGCCTGCGATGAGGGCGTCTGCACCTTGGGAGGTCAGGGATTTGAACGCCGAGTTGACGTATAGGGAAAGGCGTTCCGCCCGGGCATCCGGGGCCTCCTGCGCCAGCGTGTTCCGGGACAGGACTTCAACCAGTGCGGCACTGTCATCCTGCGCCTCCAGCGCCTCTTCCAGGGCCTTGGCACGGCCATAGAAACCCTCGGCCATGAAGCGAATCTTCTTTCCGACCGCCGAATCCCCCACGCCGAGCTCGCGCATGGCGGCGTCGAAATCATCGAACATGGCGTCGAACAGGGCCTGGCTGACGGCCCGGCCGCGGGGATCCTCCCCCTTCTGCAGCACCAGAACCACCAGCGCCGTATGCAGCACGACCAGTTCGAACCGGCCCTCGATCGTGTCCGGCACGCCGTCTTCACCATACAGGGCAGGCTGACGCGCGGCCTCCACGACCTTGCGATGCAGGGCCTGGGCGGTGCGCTTTTCGGGCTTGGGCGAAAACAGTCCGCGGAACATGTGATTATGGGCTCCCAACAATCGGCGCTTGAAGCTAAGGTGCGGCTTGGTTAGGTCAAGACAGGGCGACAGGTCTGTCCGGATCTGGCCGCCGTCCAAATCCGGCATGTCGCCGGATCGGCAAGGAGTTCGGTTTACATGAAGCGTCGCCTCAGTGTCTCCCTCCTGGTGCTGGCCTGTGCTCTTGGAGCCTCGGCCTGCAATCCGGTCCTGCGCTCGCACGGTTACCGCTATGCCATCCAGGAAGAGCCGAACATCACGCCGGATGAAGACACGCAGGACACGGTTCTGGCGCGTCTGGGCAATCCGTCGACCCGTGGCACGTTCGAAGAGAATACTTGGTACTACATCTCCTCGACCCGCGAGAGCCTGGCCTATTTGCGCCCGGTGACGCGCGACCGCCGCATCATCGCTGTCAGCTTTGACGATACCGGCGTGGTCGACGAAGTCGCCGAATACTCTCTGGATGATGGTCGCCTGGTCTCCTATGCCAGTCGCGAAACCCCGACCCGTGGCCGCGAGCTGACCCTGATCGAACAGATCCTCGGCAATGTCGGACGCCTGCCCACCGAACAGTTCGGCGGCGAACAGAACCTGCCCGGCGGCGCCGGCGGTCCGCGCCGCGATCAGTAGGGTCTCGCCTCACGACCCAAACAAGAAAAAGCCCCGGTCCATCGACCGGGGCTTTTCCTTTGCGTGTGACCAGGCGGCCTAGTGGCCGGTCACGCCCTTGGCCAGGAAGGCCAGGAGGAGCAAGGCCACGATATTCGTGATCTTGATCATCGGGTTCACGGCCGGGCCGGCGGTGTCCTTGTAGGGGTCACCGACGGTGTCACCGGTCACCGATGCCTTGTGGGCCTCGGATCCCTTGCCGCCATGATTGCCGTCCTCGATGTATTTCTTGGCATTGTCCCAGGCGCCCCCGCCCACCGTCATGGAGACGGCGACGAAGAGCCCATTGACGATCACGCCCAGCAACATGGCCCCGACCGCGGCCAGCGCCTGGCTTTGATCGGCAATGCCCAGGATGACGAAATACAGGACAATCGGAGACAGGACCGGCAGCAGGGAGGGCACGATCATCTCGCGGATCGCCGAGCGGGTCAGGATGTCCACGGCGCGGCCATAATCCGGCTTGGCCTTGAACTCCATGATGCCCGGGATTTCCTTGAACTGACGGCGAACCTCCGCCACGACCGAGGTCGCAGCCCGTCCCACCGCCATCATCGACATGCCGCCGAACAGGTAGGGCAGCAGGCCGCCAAACAGCAGACCGACGATCACATAGGGGTTCTCGAGCGAGAAATTCGGCTCCAGCCCCAGCAAGTGCTCGACATCCGTTGTATAGGCCGCGAACAGGACCAGGGCGCCCAGACCGGCCGAGCCGATCGCATAACCCTTGGTGACCGCTTTCGTGGTGTTGCCCACCGCATCCAGCGTATCCGTGGTCTCGCGGACATTGTCCTCCAGACCCGCCATTTCCGCGATGCCACCGGCATTGTCCGTCACCGGACCGAAGGCATCGAGCGCGACGATCATCCCGGCCAGGGCCAGCATGGTGGTCACCGCGATGGCAATGCCGAACAGGCCGGCGAGGCTGTAGGTGACGATG
>NZLV01000156.1 GCA_002694345.1 Maricaulis sp. | reverse complement strand
GCCGATGATCTCGGCAATTGTCGGAAGGTTGAAAGGAAAACGCTGAAAACCCGCCCGATAGTGGCAAGGTATTTCAACGGTTTCAGGCTTTCATCTTGACCGGATCGGCGCGCGTGATACATCGCGCAGCATGATTTCGAACCAATACCCCACGCTTGATTTTCACCTCGGTGACACGGCGGACATGATCCGTGACACCGTCCGTTCCTTTGCCGCTGACGAGATCGCGCCGCGCGCTGCCGAGATCGACCAGAGCGACGTCTTCCCCGCTGATCTGTGGCGCAAGATGGGTGATCTGGGCCTGCTGGGCATCACCGTCGAGGAAGAGCAGGGCGGCTCCGGTCTGGGCTATCTGGAACATGTCGTGGCGATGGAAGAGATTTCCCGCGCCTCGGCCTCGGTCGGCCTGTCCTATGGCGCCCACTCCAATCTCTGCGTCAACCAGCTGCGCCGGTGGGGCAGTGAGGAACAGCGTGCCCGCTATCTGCCCAAGCTGATTTCCGGCGAGCATGTCGGGGCCCTGGCCATGTCCGAACCGGGGGCCGGGTCCGACGTGGTTTCCATGCGGCTGAAGGCGGAAAAGCGCGGCGACCGCTATGTGCTCAATGGATCCAAGATGTGGATCACGAATGCCCCGGCGGCGGACACGCTGGTCGTCTATGCCAAGACCGAGCCGGATGCCGGTTCGCGCGGCATCACGGCCTTCCTGATCGAACGTGATTTCAAGGGCTTCTCCGTCGCCCAGAAGCTCGACAAGCTGGGCATGCGCGGCTCGGAGACCGGTGAGCTGGTCTTTGAAGACTGCGAAGTGCCCGAAGAGAATGTGATGGGCCCGCTCAATGGCGGGGTGGAAGTGCTGATGTCGGGTCTCGACTATGAGCGCGCCGTCCTGTCTTCCGGCCCGGTCGGCATCATGCAGGCCTGCATGGATGTGGTGATGCCCTATATCCGCGAGCGCCAGCAGTTCGGCCGCTCCATCGGGGAATTCCAGCTGGTTCAGGGCAAGCTGGCCGACATGTATGTGCGCATGAACGCCACGCGCGCCTATGTCTATGCCGTCGCCCAGGCCTGTGACCGGGGTGAGACCACGCGCAAGGACGCGGCCGGTGCCATCCTCTATGCGGCTGAAAACGCCACACAAATGGCTCTGGACGCGATCCAGCTCCTGGGCGGGAATGGCTATATCAATGAATATCCGACCGGCCGTCTGCTGCGCGATGCCAAGCTGTATGAGATCGGTGCCGGCACGTCGGAAATCCGCCGCTGGCTGATCGGGCGCGAACTGTTTGGTGAAACGGCTTAAGGCTGGCCGTCACCGTGACACGGGATTAGGCTCCGGGCAGACCTTCTGTCCGGAGCTTTTTCATGCGTGCTGTCCTGAGTCTGGCCTCCATCCTGGCGTTTTCAGCCTGTGCGCAGGCGGCGCCGCCCGGAGCCGGCCCGTCTGCGCCGGTCATGCCGCCGCTCTCCGCTAGCGACACGATCGAGATGTGTCTCTACCGCGAACGCGGGGAGGGCGATCCGGGGCAATGCGTTCTGGAGTATTCGGGCAATTGCATTGCGCTGGCGGGGGAGCTTCCCACCGCCGCCCATCGTCTGCCCTGCTATCAGGCCGAGATGCAGGCCTGGGATGAGCGCATGGAGGCCGGCCTGGCGCGCTTGGCACCGGCGATGAGCGTGGAGCGACGGGCCTTGCTGCAGCAGAGCCAGACCGCCTGGTCGGAGGCCATGCAGCTCGATTGCGCCTATATGGCCAGCTTCCATTCCCATGAGCCGCTGGCCGAGGCCCAGGCGGCCGAGTGCCAGACCCGGCGCACGGCCGAGCGGGCGCTTTTGCTGACGCAGTGGGTGCAGGCCTATACCCGCTAGAAGGGCGGCGGCAGGATCATGCCGCCATCCTGCCACAGGCCGCTGGGCCCGCGTTCGATGGCCATGGGCGTGTCCGGTCCGAAGGCGCGATTGTAGATCTCTTCCAGATTGCCGGCCGCCTGGATGGCCCGGCGGGCCCAGTCCGGCTCGAGACCGAGTGCATCGGCGGAGCCGGCATCCGGGTTGAGCATGCGGTAGAGGGCGGGCATGGCGCGGCCCGGCATCAGGCTGCCGACACTGTCCTGCGTCACATCGAAGGTTTCTGCCGTGGCGAGGGCGTAGAAGGTCCAGCGCACGATATCGGCCCAGCGATCATCGCCTTCGCGGACCCCGATCGAGAGCGGGGAATAGGCCAGACGCTCGCCGATGAAGATGTGATTGTCCGGATCGGGCAGGGCCACGCGCAGGGCCTGCAGCGCCGCCTGGCCGTCGGAGATTCCGGCGCACCGGCCCTCCAGATAGGCCTGGCGATATTGTTCCGCACTGCCTACCGGCACGATGTTGATCTGGGCATTCGCCGAGAAGGCGAGGTCCCGCATGATCACCTCGGAGGGACCACCGGCGATGACGCATACCGTGCGCTCATGCAGCTGGGACAGGTCCTCGATGCCGCTGTCCCGGCTGACCATCACCTTTTCCTCGTCGACGAAGAAGGGGCCGATGAACTGGGTGCCCTGGGTCGCGTCGCGGGTGAAGGTCCAGGTCGTGTTGCGCAGGAGGACATCGATCTGGCCGTTGCGCAGGGCCTCGAACCGGTTGCCGGCCGTCACCGGCACGAATTCATTGGCATTGGGATCGCCCAGCGTGGCCGCAGCGATGGCGCGGCACAGATCGGCCGACATGCCGACCCATTGCCCGGCTGCATTGGCCATGGACATGCCCATCTGGCCCGGATTGACGCCGCAACGCAGATAGCCCCGCTCCTGCACGGCAGCCAGCGTGTCGCGCTGGGCATCGGCGAGGCCGATACCGGACAGGGTGAGGAGGAGGGCGCAAATCAGGCGGTTGATCATCTCGCTCTCCTATTCGAACGGGGCCGTGACGACCATGCCGCCATCGCGCCAGAGTGCGCTGGGGCCACGCGGAATGACCAGCTCGCTGCCCTCGCCGAAGGCGCGGTCGTAGATCTCGCCCAGATTGCCGACGGCCTGCAGGGCGCGAAAGGCCCAGTCGCTTTCCAGGCCCAGCGCAGCGCCCGATCCGCCTTCCGGATTGATCAGGCGGCGAATGATCGGATGGCGGGACTGGGTGGACAGGCGCTGGACATTGGTCTGCGTCACGCCCAGCTCCTCGGCCGTGGCCAGGGCGTTGAACGTCCAGCGGATGATGTCTTCCCAATGATCATCGCCATGACGCACGGCGATGGAGAGCGGCGAAACGGCCATGCGGCCATTGATGAAGGCATGCGCGTCCGGATCATCCATCAGTGCGCGCAGGGCGGTCAGCCCGGCCTGGCCGTCGGTCACGCCGATGCAGCGCCCGGCCTGATAGGCCTCGCGGTACTGGACCGTGTCGGCGACGGGAATGGTCTGGATATCAATGCCGGCGGCCTGTTCCTGGTTCTGCATCACCGCTTCGGTGAGACTGCCGGCAATCGTGCAGATCGGCTGGCCGTCGAGATCCTCGAACTCGGTCAGCCCGCTGTCGCGCCGGACCAGGATGCGTTCGCTTTCGACATAATAGGGACCGATGAAGTCGGCACCGAGTGCGGTGTCGCGCGTGAAGGTCCAGGTCGTGGTGCGAACCAGGACATCGATTTCGCCCGATTGCAGGGCCGGGAAACGGGTGCGGGCCGTCACCGGCACGAAGGTCACCGCATTGGGGTCGCCCAGCGTGGCTGCCGCGAAGGCGCGGCACAGATCCGGTCCCATGCCCAGCCAGCGACCCCCGTCTTCCACGGCCATGCCTTGCTGGAAGGGGTTGATGCCGCAGCGCAGATAACCCCGGTCCTGCACGCTGGCCAGCGTGTCGGTCTGGGCCTGGGCGGGGCCGGCCAAAGCAAGCCCGGCAGTCAGGCCGAAGAGGCCGGTCAGGAGGGCGCGGAGGCGAGACATCATGAGCGGAATCCCATCGTGAACAGGGCGGCGGCATTGGACCGCAATTCGCTCCAATTCTCCACCTGACGCCCGCCAGGCCCGCTCTGGGCGTCTTCCCAGTAACCGATGGCCGCCAAGGCTGCCTGGGTATTGCCCTCATTGATATAGGTCAGGATCGGCGTGCGTTCGAAGCGTTCCAGGCCCATGGCATAGGCCATGATGGTCAGGGCTTCGATCTGGACCGGTTCCAGCGGCCGTTCCAGCCGGTTGGTGATTTCGGCCCGGGTCCGGTTGAGCTCGGCGCGCAGCATTTCCTGCGCGGCCACCGCATCGACCCGGCGGGGCAGCGTGTCGCGCGGACCCACCTGACCGAAACCGATCAGGGCCTGGCCCTGGGCGAGGTCCTGGGGGCGTTCCGTCAGCGTGGTGTGGTCGATGATCACCGCTTGGGCGATCTCCGGATCCTGCTGCATCAGAAACAGGGCGCGCTCGGCATGGCGGCGACGGTCCAGGCCGCGCACCACGCGCAACTCGCCATCGATGCGGGCGTGGTTCCAGGCCAGGAATTCCTCGGCGGCGGCGGGGCGGTTTTCCTGGTTCAGCTCGCGCAGCAAGGTGCTGCCCGCGACATTTCCGCGGCCGACATTATAGGAGAGGGAGAGGATGGCAGCCTGCTCATGGGAGGCCAGTTCCGGCTCGATCCCCGGATCCAGGGCCCGCCAGTCGGCCTCGATATAGTCCAGCAGATAGCGCTGGGCCTGATCCTGGGTGATGTGCAGGCCGGGCACAATGTCCGGACCGGTTGTGCCGAAGCCGATCGTCCATACACCGACAATGTCCTGATAGGCGTTCAGCTCCAGCCCCTCGAACATGCGGATGAAATAAGCTGCATTGCGCAGGCCGTCGGCGGCCGAAAAGGCCTGGGCGACGGCTGCGGTTGGCGGGGCGACGGTCTCCAGCTGCGGCACGGCGGCGGCCTGGAGTTCCTGTTCCGTCGCATTGGCGGCCACCTCGATGCCCTGGGCCTCCAAGGAGCGGGCCAGGCGGACCTCGTGCAGACGGTCGCGGGCGGCGCCTTCCGTGACGGCCAGGAAGAGAGCCGTCTCATAGGCCCGCCGGCGCATCAGGTTTTCGTCATGGACGATCCGCTCACCGTCGATGGTGAAGGAGGAATAGGCCATTTCCCGGGCGACTTGCAGCATCTGCCGGTCGCCAAGACGGCGGCAGACCGAGGAATTCTGGAAACCGGAAATGGACACCGAGCTGGCAAAGGAGGCGAGGGCTTCCATCTGATTGGCATTGAGCGGGGTGGGCGAGCAATCCGCGACCGCTGACCGGGCCCGGTTCAGACGGGCATCCAGCAGGACACCGCCATCCGGCTCATTCACGCCCGGTCGGGGATCGAAACGGCTGACAATGGAGCCGGCGCCATGGCCATTGGCCGACAGCTCGAACAGCGCCCGTTCGATGATGCGGCGGCGTTCGATACTGATACGGGCGGTTTCAGTGACTGCACTGACATCCTGCGACAGGCCTTCGATGGCGTCCGGCAGGCCGCCGAAATCACCGCTTTCCAGCATAGCGTCGATCCCGGCCGCATGCAGCCGGTTGGACGAGGTGGAACTGGTCACCGAAAGAACGGCCGATTTCTGCCAGTCGTCCAGGGTGGAGGCCCGGCTTTCTTCCAGCACCCGGCGCCAGGCTTCCAGCCGCGCCATTTCGGTGGCGTCGTCGGCGACGAATATCCGGCCCGAGCGCGACAGGGGGAAGGTCTCGTCGATATTGAGCACGGTCAGGGTCGCGACGGTGTCGCTGACGGCTTGGATGGAGCGGGTTTCCGAGCCGATCAATTGGGAGATCGAGGAGCGGATAGGCTGGCTGGCACCGCGGTTGGCGGCAAGCACATTGCGCTCGGCCTCGTCCAGCCGGGCCAGGAGACTGTTGGAATCCTCGGTTCCCACGAGCGGGCCGGCTTCGGCCATGTCACCGCCGAACCGGGTCATGACATGCTGATGGTCATCGGTGTGATCGGCGACAATCACATTGATCTGGTAGGCGACCGACAGGATGGGGGCATAGGGCGTGCGCAGCGCATCGGCGAAGGCCTGGGCCAGGATGGATGGCTGTTCACCGGAGGCTTCGGGTGTCGGGCTGCCGGAGGCCTGGCTGGTGCCCAGGATCATTTCGGCCGCCTCGATCCGGCTGCCGGGCGCCGCGGCAAAGATCTGGATCTCATTGGGCTCCAGCTCTTCCTCGGCCAGGGTCATGTCCAGAACCGGAACCGGACCGCCCAGCAGCGGGCCGGGCAGGGTGCGGTCGAGCAGGATCAGCTTGATACGCGGTTCGCGTCCCGCCGGGGGACGGAAACTGCCAGCAAGGCGGACCAGCTCAGTGTCGACCGTATCGCTTTGCCAGGCTCCGGCATCGACCGGGACCAGAAAGTTCTCGCCATTGATCTGGGCGGCGTGGCCGGAATGGTAGAAGACGGCGACACCGCCTTCGCGCATCCGCGCCTCGAAGACGCGCATGTACTGGACCATTTCCGCCCAGTCGAGGTCATGAAGGGCGCCGCCGCCAATCAGGGTAAAGCCCTGCCGGCGCAAGGCATCCGCCACGATATCCGCATCCTGGCGGGCCGCCGGAAGGCGCAGGAATTCGCGATAGCCGCCATTGCCGATTACCAGGGCGACGCGTTCTTCCACAACGGGCGGATAGTCGGCGGACTGGCGCGCAGACGGGTCCGACGGCTGACAGCCGGCAAGGCTCAGCAGCGTGCAGATCGCAAGGACAAGGCCAGCCCAACCCCTCATACGGCTTTCCCGAAATGCTCCATGTGACACAAACGTCTGGTGGTAAATCGCAATTTACGGGCCAGAGTCGTGTACTGCCTACCGGATTCCCCGCTGACGCGATCCGGCCCCCCTATTGAGAGTGGCGTGTTTCACGCCAGAGGCAAGCCCAGCTGGGCGCGCATCGTGTCGTCCAGGCCGGCGAGCATGGAGGTGGCGGCTTCATGGCCGGCGGCGACGGTTTCGTCGAAACGGTCCCAGTCTCGGATGTCCACCGGCGTGTCGGGCAGGATGAGAAGGTCGGCGGCCTCGCGCCCGATATCGCGATGGTCGGCCACACCCACCGTGGCCGCGCGCATCAGCAGGGAGGCGATTGGCGGCGGGGATTTGAAACCGTGACGGCGCACCCAGCCGAAGAAATTCGGCGGATCGATGAAGTCATCCGGATTCAGGCCCTGGGCCCGGGTCACGTCGCTGCCGACCACGGGGCCGCGATGGAAGGCCCGCATTTCCCGCGCCGGGAAGTTCGTGAAGACGGCTCCGTCGACCAGGATCTGGCCGTGATGGACGACCGGCGGCAGCAGGCCGGGAATGGCGATGGAGGCGCGCAGCGCGTCGCGCAGCCGGCCTGACCGGTGCACATGCGGCCGGCCGGAGGCGAGATTGGAGGAGAGGCAGAAGAAGGGCCGTGCCATTTCCGCGATCTCGACCTCGCCGAAATGCTCCTGCAGGCGTTTGTCGACTTTTTCGCCCCGGGTCATGGAAACCACGGGCAGGGTCCAGTCATCGAGCGGGTTCGAGTCGACGAAGGCCTTGCGGATCCGCATTTCCAGCTCGTCATCATCCCAGTCCAGCGCGACCCCGGCCGCCACGATGGCGCCCATGGAGGCACCGCCGACAAAGTCGAAATGCATCCCGGCCTCGCGCAGGGCCCGGATGGCACCGAGATGGGCATAGGCCCGCGCGCCACCGCCGGAGACCACAAGGCCGACCGACTTGCCCGCCAGGGTCCGCGCCAGGCGCGCTGTGTCGGCCGCATGCTGTTTCTGGCGCCAGTGAAAGACGCGGGAGGCGTCGGAGGCGTCGGCCCATTCCTGCGGCCGCGAGGCGGCGGTGACGCCCTGCGGGCTCAGCAGAACAATGTCGAGCAGTTTCAGCCGCATCGCCGGTGACGGGTCATCGGGCAGGAGCGGACGCGAGGGGCGTGCATCGGCGCGGGCGAACAGCCAGAGCCGGTCGGCCCGCCCCATGGCGCGCCGGGCCCAGCCGGGATCGGAGAAGCGCGCCGTCAGCAGGACGATGTCATGGCTCTGCTCCAGCTTGTCGAGCTTCTGGCCCGACCAGTCGGCACAGCTTTCATCGGCGATGGCACAGCTCAGCCCTTGCGCCAGCAGTGCGGATTTCAGCTCTGCGGCGCGATAGTCCAGATCGATCGTCGGCGAGGTGGAGATCAGGGCAAAGACCCGCGGCTCCGACCCGGCGGTCCGATTACCGCCGCGCAGGCGCGCCAGCATCATCTTGGAGAGCTCGCGCATCAGGCTGGCATGCTTGTCGGTCAGCCGTTCGAAACTGGCCTTGGGCAGGCGCACCAATTCACTGTCGCGCAGGGCATAGACGCTGGCGGAGTGCGGGGTCTCGTCCAGCAGGGACATTTCTCCCACCGGCTCACCGGCGCGGATATAGCCCAGCAGGTCAGGGCGACCCAGAGGACCGGCGCGGAAGGCCGCCAGCGCCCCGGAACGGACCAGGTAGAAGGCGTCGGCATCATCGCCTTCGCGGAACAGGAGCTGGCCCGCCGGCAGGCAGAACCATTCCACCTCATGCTCGACAGCATCGAGCACGGATTTCTCGATCCGGTTCAGGAAGGGCAGAAAAGAGAGGTTGAGGGCCATGACGCGGGGCAGCCTGTTGAATCGTCAGGCAGTCTAGGCGCGTCCTCGCCGCTTATGAAGGGGGACCGGGCAGGCAGGTTTCTTCCCCGCTCAGCAGGGCGCAAAAACCCTGTCGTGAGATCTAGAAGCGTCGCCGCAGGACCAGGTGACCGACCGGGCGGACCGAGCGGGACTGGTTTTCGCCGACGGCTTCGGCATCCATCCGGTCGAGGTCTTCCAGCAGGCGCATGCGTTCACCGGTTTCCGGGTCGAACAGGACGAGCTGGTCTTCGGACGTGTCCTGGAAATAGGCCCCGCCTTCCACGGTGAGGCTCCAGTCATCCATCGTGCGCACGGTGACGCCGGCACCGAAATAGCGGGTCAGCGTGTCGAGGCTGTTGCGATCGAGATCCTCGGCCAGTTCCGCGTGCGGGAAGGCCGCCCAGGCCGGCTGGGCGTCCAGTGCGCGAGCCCCGGGGAAGGGGGCGCGTTCATTGCGGCTCACCGTGCCGGCTGACAGGTAGAAGTCTTCCCCGAAGGGATAGAAGTCGAATTGGCTGGCAATGGTGGAGACGTCGCGGTCCTGGAGGTGCGATTCGGACAGGATGACCGGGGCGGGCGAGCCGGTTTCGGCGTTCAGGCGCCAGCGCACGGCTCCGGCACTGTCAGGGTTGGCCGGTGCGGTCAGCCAGGCTTGGGAATCAACGGAGGACTGCGCCTGGACAGACGCAGTGGCCATGGCGATAGCGCCAATGGAAACAATGATTTGTACTTTCATTGCTGCCTCCCTTTGAAACCGTCTGCCCCATGTTAGAGGCGTTCGCTTCCAATCCCCATCAGCCTGTGAGGGAGGGCTGAATCAGACGTTAAAAACGTCCCCTCCCTTTGAGCTGTTCCGGCTCATTTTGCGGCCGGTTCGATTTGGAAACCTTACGCAAGAAGTGTGACCCTTCCAAGGCATATGGCAAAAAATCGGACCGGCAGGCGGCCTTCCGCCCGCCGGAACAGGCATAATTTTTTATTGCGGCGCTTCCAGCCAGGGCAGCGGGTCGACCCAGGAGAGGTTGGGGGCATTGTCGACGAAATCATCGAGCAGGCGTTTGTGACCGGACCCGTAGATCACCAGAACGCGCTCACCGGGTTCGGCGATGCGGGCCACATTGGCGAAGATTTCCAGATTGCGGCCCCACCAGTTGGTCATCTCACGGGCACCGGCCGGATTCTCCGTGCTGCCCATCTGGGCCAGCAGGAGATAGAGGTCGTGATATTGCGCGGTCTCGGCCGTGTTCTCCTGGATGAGGCGATCCAGAATCGTCCGGTCCATCGCATCCATCGCGGACATGTAGGTCTGGACCTCACCGATATAGGTCTCCCAATCGGCCATCAGCCGGGTCTGGCCGGCCTCGGCGGCGCTGGACATCATGGCGTCGAAATTCATGCCGCCCTGGGCGTCCACCGCGTAGAGGCGGTCATGACCAAGGCGCGCGGCCAGGCGCATGCCGATCTGCTGGCGCTCATTCACGCCCAGTTCCAGTTCACCGGCCCGGTAGGCGGCATAGCGTTCATTGAAGGACGCCTCGTGCTCGGGCATCAGCTCGACCGCAATCCGGGTCGGAGCGAAGGCTTCCAGCCGGTCCAGCACGGCCTCGATCTCGGCCTGGCGGTGCGGCGCGAGAAAATCATCCACCTCCGGATTGATCATGTCCTGGCCACCGCCCGTGAAATGGAATGTGCCCAGCACCATGATTTCAGCCGGTGGCGGATTGTCCTGGGCCTGCGCCAGTCCACTGGTCGTCAGGGCCAGGCCAAGAAGAATGATGGCGGTCTGTTTGAGCATGATTTTCCCTCCGATTTGCTCCTTCTGGGATGCATCTGCTGCCCGGATCGGATGCAGGGGCAATTGCGTTTGAGGGGGCGGGCGGGGTAAGCAGCGGACAGGACGGATCAATTCAGGCCCCAATCCATGACCCAGATCGTTTCCGCCATCGACCCCAACTCCGCGGCGTTCCAAGAGAATGCCGCCACGATGTCGGCCCTTATCGAAGAGCTGAAATCCCGTACGGCCGAGGCCGCGCTGGGGGGATCGGAGCGTTCGCGCGAGCGCCATGTCTCTCGCGGCAAACTCCTGCCGCGCGACCGGGTGGAACGCCTGCTGGATCCCGGCTCGCCCTTCCTGGAGATCGGGGCCCTGGCGGCCAATGGCATGTATGAGGGCAATGTGCACGGTGCCGGCGTGATCGCCGGGATCGGCCGTGTCTCCGGCCACGAAGTCATGATCGTGTGCAACGACCCGACCATCAAGGGCGGCGCCTACTACCCGATGACGGTGAAGAAGCATCTGCGGGCGCAGGAAATCGCCATGCAGAACCGGCTTCCCTGCGTCTATCTGGTCGATAGTGGCGGGGGCGACCCCCCCCCCCGCCGCATCGCTGTCCTGCATCAGCTCCAGCAGCGCGCGCAGCTTTTCCGGGGGCAGGGTGAGATATTCCCGGACGGTGGCAAGCGTCCGGCGGTCGCGGTCCTCGTGGCAGACGCAGAACATGATCAGCCCGCCGAGGATGGCCTTGGCCTCCTCGTTCCAGTGCGCTTCCGTGACCTGTCCCGGCGGGTCCATGACCAGCGCCTCTGTCAGGGAGGCCGCATCCTCGCCCAGATCGAGGCTGTCCGGTGTCAGCCGGTCGAGCGGGTTGTAAGCGGCAGAGGGCATCCCCGAGACCTCAAACGGATCGAGGACATGGACCGTTCCGAACCGCCGCCGGGCTTCTCCGGCGATCCGGGCATTCTCGCCCTTGGGGTCGATGACCAGGACCGAGCGTTCCGCCGCCAGCAGGTTTGGGATGACAGTGCCGACACCTTTCCCGGCCCGCGTCGGGGCGAGGGTGATCAGATGGGCCGGACCGTCATAGCGCAGCAGCCGTCCGGTGTGCGGGTTGCGCCCGATCAGAAGGCCGTCTTCCCGCTGGAGTTTCTTCAGCTCCTTGCGGTTGGCGAAGCGGGCAGAGCCGTGGCTGTCGCCGGTCAGCCCAAAGAAGGCATCGGCCCCGGAGGCCATGCGCCAATACTGGAACCCGAAGACAGCGCCCACAAACATCAGGGGTCCGAAGACCAGCCACTGCCCCGCGCTTTCGCCGGGCGGCTGGTCAAAGAAGGCGAAGACGAACGGCGTGGCGACAAGTGCCCCGATCATCGCGCCGAACACGACAGCGCCGATCATCCAGCCCAACAGGATGGGCGTGAAGATCAATCGACCGAAGAACCGAAACAGCCCTCCGAAGACGAACATCACGCCCCGCATCAGGACGGCGTTTCCGGATTAGAGCTGGACGGGGCAGGGGAGGGAGTCCCCCAGTCCGCGAAGGCCTTGCGGTCCTGTTCGCGGGGCAGGTTTCGGATCAGCCGGAAGAGCATGGCAGCAGCACCAGAATCCCGCTCCGCCAGGTCCATGAGCGCCCCGCCCAGGATCACCTTGCG
>NZLV01000155.1 GCA_002694345.1 Maricaulis sp. | reverse complement strand
GGCTTCCGGCCCTGTCAACATGGGTTGTGTGCTGAATCTGTGCGTGGCACGCCCAATAACACAGGGAGATCGCTCATGGACATCGTCGCACACAATCGCACCGCCTGGGATGGCTATGCCCGCTCGGGCGAAAGCGAGTGGACCCAGCCGGTTTCTCCCGAGGTGATCGAGCAGGCCCGGAACGGCGATTGGTCCGTCATCCTGACGCCCAACAAGACGGTTCCGGCCGACTGGTTCGGAGAGATTCGCGATCGGGATCTGCTCGCCCTGGCGTCCGGCGGCGGTCAGCAAGTCCCGGTGCTTGCGGCCGCGGGCGCCCGCGTCACCAGTTTCGACAATTCCGATGAGCAATTGGCCCGCGATCGTCTGGTCGCTGAACGGGACGGGCTCGACCTGGTCACCGTGCAGGGCGACATGGCTGATCTCTCCGCCTTTGCCGACGACAGTTTCGACCTGATCGTCAATCCGGCCTCGACCGTCTTCGTGCCCGAGCTGGAACCGGTCTGGCGCGAAGCCCGCCGCGTCCTGCGTTCCGGCGGCCGCCTCATGACCGGCGCCATGAATCCGGCTCTCTTCCTGTTTGACCATGATGATGTTGACAAGGGTGGCCCGCTGGAAGTGCGCTTTGCGCTGCCCTACTGCGATCTCGACCACAATCCCGAGGCCCGCATCGCCAAGGGCGAAGCGCTCGAATTCTCCCACAGCCTCGACGCCCAGATCGGCGGCCTCATCCGCGCCGGTTTCCGGATCATCGGCTTCTACGAAGATGACTGGTCCGACGAAGCGACCCGGCTCAACCGCTACATGCCCACCAGCTTCGCCATCCTGGCCGAGGCGGTTTAGGGGGTTTCTGGCGCTTCGCGCCGCCCCTCATCCGCCCCTTTGGGGCACCTTCTCCCGCGAGGGGAGAAGGAGGACGTCAGAGCTTTGCAATAAACTCCCTCTCCCCTTGCGGGAGAGGGTGGCGCGCAGCGCCGGGTGAGGGGGCGGCTGCGTCAGCGGCCCGACCAAAACCCCTACCGGAACACAGGCGGTTTTGTCGGCGCTGGGGCCGGGGCCGGTGCTTCGCCCTCTTTCTGTTGCGAATTGAACATCGAGACGACGAGGACCGGATCATCCTTGGGCGGCGGCTGGCAGATGCCGAACACCAGGTCGGGCATGTTCGTGCGGATCTTGCAGCCGAACTTGCGGGCTTCCTCCGGCAGGATCGGATAGTCGTGATTGCGGCCGCCATTGATCAGATCATTGGTCAGGTCGCAGGTGCCGTCCGTCTTGTGGGCGTCATTGATATAGTCGCAGGAGAAGCGGCGGGCCTCGGTGACAGCCTGCTGCGCCATTTTCGACAGGATCATCATCTCGTCGGAAATCCGGTCGGCGGATTTCTGCTGGGTCAGCTCGGCCAGGATCGGGGCCGGCATCCAGGAATACTGCGGATCGATCGGGCCCAGCACCGCGCTGGAGCCCATCACGATCTCGTCGCAGGCCAGGGCGATCATCGTACCGGCGGACTTGGCGCGATAGGGCACGAAGGCGGTCTTCTTGCCCTTGTGGTTCTTCAGCGCATGCAGGATCTGCTGCGTCGCGGAGGCAATACCGCCCGGCGTGTGCAGGATGACATCGATCTGGGCGTCGTCCGGTGCGGTGCGGATGATGTCGATCGCCTCGATGGCCGTGTCGCCATCGACATACTCGTCATATTCGTGGTGGATCACTTTCAGGACGACGCTGCCGCGTTGCCGGGCAAAGGCCTCTGCGCGGCGTTCCACCGCCAGCTTGTGGGCTTCCCAGGGCGACAGGTGGGAGTGATCGATCGGGCCGCTGCCATCATTCAGCATGGTGGCCTGGCCGTCAGTGCCGGGACCGCCTGCCATGGCGACACCCGCCGGGGCCGGTTTGCGAACGGCTGGGGCCGGTTTGGGCAGGGGAACCGGGATCGGCATGACATCGTCATCATCGTCCGGCACGCGCGATTGCTGCCAGACGGCCAGTCCGCCCAGAAGCATGATGATGGCGGCAATGCCGCTCCAGCCTGCGACCCCCAGGCCGGTCAAAACGCTCAACATGTCTGTCCCCTCGAAACACCGGCCTGCGCGCGACCCTGTCCCGGACCGTCACGCTGGCATCCACCAATGCGTTAACTCTATACAAGGCTCGCACAAAGGGCGAATCCTGCAAGGTGATTGCCTCGTCAGGTGAGCGGCCTATCCTCGCCTTCAATCAGGAGGGGAATTCCTCCATCCAGTCCCGGGGAGTGTTTCATGTCCACGCTTGTCCTTCCGCGCATCCTGGAATCCGGTCCGGGCAGCCTGTCCCGGCTGGGTCATGTCGCCCAGCAGGCGGGGATCGGCCGGGCCCTGGTCATCACCGACGCGACCATGATTTCGCTCGGCTATGTCGAACGGGCCCTCGATGCCCTGTCGTCCGCCGGGATCACGGCAGCCGTGTTCGACGGTACCGAACCGGAGCCGACCGAGACCTCGATCATCGCCGGTCTGGACTGTCTGAAGTCCGGCATTGAGGGGGATGCGGTGGACGGGCTGATCGCCGTGGGCGGCGGCAGCGCCATCGACAGCGCCAAGGCCCTGTCCATTCTCGCCGTTCATGGCGGCCGGATGCGCGACTACAAGGTGCCGCGCATCGTCGACGAGCTGGGCCTTCCCGTCATCGCCGTGCCGACCACGGCCGGTACCGGTTCGGAAGCCACCAAGGTGGCGGTGATCACCGATCCGGAAAATGACGAGAAAATGTTGTGCATGGGTCTGGGCTATATGCCTTTTGGTGCCATTCTGGACCCGGAGCTGACCTATTCCCTGCCCAAAAGGGTGACGGCGGATACCGGTATTGATGCCATCACGCACGCCATGGAGGCCTATGTCTCCCGCAAGGCGAACCCGTTTTCGGACCAGCAGGCCCTCGCGGCTTTGCGCCTGATGGGCCCCAATATCCGGCGGGTATTCGAGGACCCGCAGGATGCCGAGGCGCGTGAAGCCATGCTGCTCGGCTCCACCCTGGCCGGGATCGCCTTTTCCAACGCGTCCGTTGCCCTCGTGCACGGAATGAGCCGGCCGATCGGTGCGTTTTTCCACGTCCCTCATGGGCTTTCCAACGCCATGCTTCTGCCGGAAATCACCGCCTGGTCACTGCCCTCGGCCGAGGCCCGTTATGCCCGTTGTGCCCGGGCCATGGGCTGGGCCGATGACGCGGTCTCCGACACAGCGGCCAATGCGGTCCTGCTGGATGGTTTGCGGGCCCTGAACGCCGATCTGGGTGTGCCCACCCCGTCCGGTTTCGGCATCGAGGAAGCCCGCTGGCGGCAATTGCGGCCGCTGATGGCGGAGCAGGCGCTGGCCTCGGGATCTCCGGGCAATAATCCCCGGGTGCCGACAGCGGACGAGATTGTCGATCTCTATGACCGGGTCTGGGCCTGATTGCCTGCCAGCCTTCAGCTTACAGCATGGAAACTTGTTCCCGCGGCTGGCTCTTTCTAGTGTGCGCGGATGAAAGGTTTGGCGTTGTGTTCTGTGGCCGCTGCGGCGGCCCTTTTTGCGGGCTGTGCTCAGGCGCAGTCGCAAACCTATGATCATGGGCTGGACGCCTATGAGTACGACGTCGATGTCGAACTCGTCCTGGCCGTCGACATTTCCTATTCCGTGGACGAGGAAGAGGCCCGCCGGCAGCGCGAGGGCTATGTCGCCGCGCTCGCCTCGGAGGATGTCATCCGCTCCATCCAGGGCGGGCCGCTGGGCCGCATCGCCGTGACCTATGTGGAATGGGCGGACAGCGGCTTCCAGCGCGCCGCGGCGGACTGGACCGTGATCGGCTCGGAAGATGACGCGCTCAATTTCGCGGCCCAGGTGGCGGCTGCGCCGCTGGAACGGGGCCATTACACCGCGATCGGGGCCGCGCTGGCCGACGCCGTCCAGCGCATTGAAACCAACCCGCATTCTGCGCCGCGCCGGATCATCGATATTTCCGGGGACGGGCCGCAGAACCAGGGCATGCCCCTGGAGGATGCCCGCGCCCGGGCCGATGCGGCCGGCGTGGTCGTGAACGGCCTGCCGGTCATTTCCAGTGATGAGGGGCGCTGGGTGCGTCCGGTCGAGCTGCATCTGGACGCTTATTTCGAGGATAATGTCATCACCGGTCCGGGGGCTTTTGTCCTGCCGGCCCGGACCGAGGCGGAATTCCGCGAGGCGATCCTGCGCAAGCTGGTGATCGAGATTGCCGGTGCCGCGCCCAGTCCGGAAGAATTGCGTCTTGTGCCGATGGGCGGTCCGGAGCTGGGCCGCGCGCCATGAAGCGGACGGCCGCGACATTCGCCCTTGTCCTCGGGCTCAGCGCCGGGGTGACAGGGGCGATATCCGCTGGCGGCCGGACCCCGCAGCCGGACTGGTATCCCGCACCGGTGGAATATACCGAGGACGGACGCGAGAAGGTCGATCTGGAACTTGTCCTCGCCGTGGATGTGTCCTCCTCGATCGACGAGACCGAGGCCCGGCGACAGCGCGAGGGCCATGTCGCCGCGCTCGCTGACCCGGAAGTCATCTCCGCTATCCAGAGCGGCGGCTATGGCCGCATCGCCATTCTCTACCTGGAATGGGCCGACGCCGATTTCCAACGCGTTGTCGCCCCCTGGACCGTGATCGGAACCGAGGAAGACGCCCAGGCCTTCGCCGCCTCGCTGGCGACTTCGCCTTTCATTTCAGGGCGTCGCACCGCGATCGGAGCCGCGATCGACAATTCGGTCTCCCTGATCGAAGGCAATGCCTATGCCGGTCAGCGTCTGGTGGTCGACCTGTCCGGGGACGGTCCCCAGAATGCCGGACCCAGCCTGTCCGCCGCCCGCCGCCGGGCCGATGCGGCCGAGGTCACGGTGAACGGGCTGCCGATCGACAATAGCCGCCAGCATCCCTTTCGCCCGTCAGTGACGATCAATGTCAGTGCCTATTTTGAAAATGAAGTGATCACCGGCCCGGGCGCCTTCATTTCGCCCACAAATGGGCATGAGGATTTCGTGGACGCGCTGCGCCGCAAGCTTATCATCGAGATTGCGGGGTTGAACCCGAGCGACATGACGAGGAATGGATGATCCGCAAAATTCTGGCTGCCGGGCTTGGCCTGGCCCTGATCTCGACCCACGCCCTGGCCCAGCCTGAAGGCGAAAGCTTTGCCGACTGGATGGAGGGTTTCCGTGGACGGCTGAGTGAGGCCGGGACATCGGACGCCACGATCGCGGCCATGCTTGACGGTCTGGAACCGGAAATGCGGATCATCGAATCCGATCGCTCGCAGCCGGAGTTTGTCCGCCCGATCTGGAGCTATCTGGACATTGCCGCCTCGGACCTGCGCATCCGCAATGGCCGGGACGCCTATGCCCGCAATCGCGCGACGGTGGATGCTGTTGCCGAGCAATACCAGGTCCGCCCGGAAATCCTGGTCGCGATCTGGGGGCTGGAAAGCTCCTATGGTGCCATTCCGGGCAATAATGACATCGTCCAGGCGCTGGCGACCCTGGCCTGGGAAGGCCGCCGCCGCAGCTGGGCCGAGGGTGAGCTGATCGCTGTCGGGGAGATGCTGGATCGCGGCTTCGCCACGCGTGAGCAACTGACCGGTTCCTGGGCCGGCGCGATGGGGCAGATGCAATTCATCCCCTCGACCTATCTCGAGCGTGCGCAGGACTGGGATGGCGATGGCCGTCGCAATATCTGGACCCATGAGGGTGACGCCCTGGCCTCGGCGGCCAATCTGCTCAGCCGGGCCGGCTGGACCCTCGGCGCCCCGGCGATCCTGGAAGTCGACCTGCCCGAAGGCTTTGATTTTGCGGCCTGGCAGCCCAATGAGAGCCGTCCCGTTGCCCGGTGGGCGCAGCTGGGGATTACCCCGGCCCGGGGCGAGTGGCAGGCCGATCACCTGATGCGTTCGGCCCGTCTGGAATTGCCGGCCGGTGGTTCCGGTCCGGGCTTCCTGACCTTCGAGAATTTCCGGGTCATCAAGCGCTATAACAACTCGACATCCTACGCGATCGGCGTGGCCCATCTGGCAGATCGGATTGCCGGGGGTGAAGCGTTTGAAGGTCCCTGGCCGGAAGGCAATCCGCCGATCAATCGCACCCAGACCCGCGAACTCCAGGCCGCGCTCAATGGTCTCGGCTTCAATTCGGGCACGCCGGATGGCATTGCCGGCCCCAATACCCGCGCCGCCCTGCGCGCCTTCCAGCGTTCCCGCGGCCTCCTGGCCGACGGCTATGTCGGGCGGCAGGCGCATACGGCGGTGATGGAAGCGGCGGGCGGCTAGTCCCTAGGTCTCCGGCTCCATCTCGACGACGTTCTGCACGCGCCGGATGCCGGGGTGGTACCAGGCGATGACGAACGCGATCACGCTCAGGACAACCGCCACATAATAGGGCACGACATGGCCCATCTGGTTGTACATGAACAGCCCGCCCACCGGTCCGATGATGAAGCCCAGGCCGGCGGTGGCGGTCGTCAGACCCGCCACCCGGCCCTGTTCTTCCGGCTTCACTGCAATGGACGCCCCGCCGGTGAAACCCGAGCGGGCCAGGCCGAACGCAAAGCTGATCAGCAGATAGGCCGTCACGATCCCGGCATAGTTCGGCGCAGCGATCATGATGGCAAAGCCGGCCACGGTGATGCCGGCGCCCAGTGACATCAGGACGCGCGGGCTCGCCTTCATGGCCGGGATGAAGATGATCTGGGCCACGATCAGGGCACCGGCCCCGGCTGCCAGGGCGATCGCCGACATCTGCAGGCCCATGCTCTCATCGAGCTCCAGATTGTCCATGATGTAGAAGGCCAGGGTGGACAGGCTGAGGGACTGGACCACCCAGCAGACACAGCCATACAGCACGAAGGGGAAGATGCGCGGATCTGCACCGAAGGCGAATTGCGCGAAGGGGTTGATGGGCCGGTTCTGCTGCTTCGGCGGGGATTGTTCGGGCAGGTAGCGGCCCACAGCGAAGGCGCCGCTGAGCACGGTGGCGGAGATGATCACCATGAAGAGCGGGACCCCGACCAGATCCACCAGCGTCGCTGCCATGACGGGACCGATCACGGCTCCCAGTCCGAAGGCTGCGGACAGTCCGGCCAACGCTTCGGTCCGCTCTGCGGGGCTGGTCCGGTCGGCGATATAGGCCTGGGCCGCCGGATTGGTGGCCGAACCGAGGGATCCGAACAGGGCCCGCGCCAGCGCCATGGCGAAAATGGCAGCGAGCGGGGGGATCCAGCCGGCC
>NZLV01000154.1 GCA_002694345.1 Maricaulis sp. | reverse complement strand
CATGATCACGGCATGGGTGGCATCTGTCTGGAAGCCCCCCTGAGCCAGAGCGGGCGCTGCCACCAGGGTGGAAATCAGGGCAAATATTCCGAGAATCTTGCGCACGGCCGGGCTCCTTTGGCGGAATCGAATGGGTCAGGTTCGATGAGACCAGCATAGAAGCGCGGCAAGAGCATGGCGTCCAGCGCGCCGGGTATCTGAAACTCAGTCCAGATCAACAACGCGTGCGTCATAAACGCCCCAGTCTGCCAGACTTGAGCGGGCCTGATGCGCGCCCGCCTCATCCGCCCAACGGCCGAAAAAGACCCGATAGACCGTGGTGCCCGCCGATTGTCCCGGCTCGATCCAGACATCGCCTGCGCCTTCGATGCGACTGGCAAAACGCTGCGCATTGCCCGCTTCGCTGAATGCGCCGATCTGGAGTGTAAAGCGTTCACCGGCGGCAGGGGTCCAGGCCGGAGTTTGCATGACCGGTTCGGGCGCCGCCATGGCGATTTGTTGGGCGGGCTCGGTGGTCGACAAAGCCGGTGCAGCACCCTGCCCTGCATACCAGGCGCGCGGCGGCGGTGCGCCATGCGCCTGAGCCGGCCCCAGATAGCGAACGCGCACCCGGGCAAGCCCCGAACCGATATAGTCGAGTTCGGTTGCAGCGGCTCGGCTGAGATCGATGATCCGGTCGTCAACGAACGGGCCTCGGTCATTGATCCGAACAATGATGCTACGGCCATTTTCCAGATTGGTGACCTCCGCAATGGAGGGAATCGGCAGTGTGGTGTGCGCCGCCGTCATCAGGTTCTGGTCGAAGTTCTCGCCATTGGCTGTGCTGCGGCCGTGGAAATTCGGTCCGTACCAGGATGCAATCCCGACCTCGTCGTAATTGTCATCGCGGGCCGGGTAATAGGTGCGCCCGCTGACGGAGTAGGGATTTCCGACTTTCTGATGCGAACTGGAGCTCGCTAAAAGAGAGCGGGCATCCACCGGGGATCCGGCGGGGGAATCACTCGGGGCCGACCAGCCGCCATAGGCCGCACTGCCATACCGGTTGGAGGCTGAGGGCGTGAAATTGCGGTCCGGTGCTGAGGCACAGGATGCTGCTGCAAGCGCAATCAGGACGACGGAGAAAGAGCGAAATCCGGGCACGTGACAACCGCATGAGACGAGAAAACGAGCCTGCACTTTAGACCCGATTGGTGAAAGGGTCGTAACCATGAAGCGATCACGGTCTTGCGCAGTACACCGCTTGCCTCTCGGCCGGTTTGGTCGTTATTGGCTAGTCGACCGGAGGGGTGGCAGAGTGGTCGATTGCGGCGGTCTTGAAAACCGTTGAACCGCGAGGTTCCGGGGGTTCGAATCCCTCCCCCTCCGCCATCCGGGCCCATCCCACGAAGCCTGTTGGCAGCGGCAAGCAACCTGCTAAGGTCTTCCCTCAACACTTGAGAGGAGAGCCGACGTGAAACGAGCTGCTACGGGAATTCTGATTGCCTTGACCGCCCTGTCCCTCACCGCCTGCAATACACTTCGGGGCGTCGGCCAGGATTTGGAACGGGCCGGCGAGGCCGTCCAGGACAGCGCAGACTAAAGATTCCAACCAGAACCCATACCGGTCCAATTCCAATTACAGGCCGCTTGTCGACCGTTAGACGGTCCGGGCGGCCTGATGCGTTCCGGTCCCGCCAATACGGCCACCCAGACGTTTCTCGAAGCTCCGGATCAGCGCTTCCCAAAGGCCATCCTTCAGCACGGCTCCTTCAACTTCTTGGTCGAGATTGGGATTGTCATTGATTTCAATGACGAAAACACCGCGATCATTCTGCTTCAGATCGATCCCGTAGAGACCATTGCCGATCAGTTTTGCGGCCTGCACGGCGATATCGATGACATCCTGTGGCGCGTCCCCAATGGCCAGAGTGGCGGAACCGCCTTCCTTCACCTTGCCATCCACGCCGTGCTTGATGATCTGCCAATGCCCACGGGCCATCTTGTATTGGCAGGCAAACAGCGGCTCGCCGTCCCGAACCCCCACCCGCCCGTCATAGGCAGTCGGCATGTATTCCTGGGCAATGATCAGAGCGGTATCCTTGAACAATCCCCGGGCCCGTTCGCGTAGCTCGGCCTCGGTGGAGACCTTGTGCACCGAGCGAGAAAAAGAGCCGTCTGGTGCCTTCAAGACCAGGGGTGTTCCCAGCCGGTCCATCAAACCGTCCAGGTCTTGGGATTCATCCAAAACTTCAGAGCGTGGCATCGGCACGCCAGCCTGTTCCAGCAATTCCTTGAGGAAGACCTTGTTGGTGCAGCGGATCATCGAGGCGGTATCGTCAATGACCGGCATGCCTTCCTGCTCGGCGCGGCGGGCAAACCGGTAGGTGTAGTTGTCGATCGCCGTGGTCGCGCGAATGAAAAGCGCGTCATACTCCGCCACGCTGGCCAGATCGCCCGGCCCCAGAGGAGCGACCTCGACACCCATGCGCGCAGCAACTTGAGCGAGGCGTTTCAGACTGGCCGGGCTGGACGGCGGCAGCGCTTCGGTGGGGTCCGTAAGTACAGCCAGGGACCAGCGCGCTGGCGTTTTCGCCCGGGCTTCCGCCCAGGCACGCTTGGTGTGGTGGTCCAGAGACGTGATGAAGGCTAAGCGTTCCTCGCCCTTGAGCGCATTCGGCGCCAGCGGACGGATACGGCTGATCCGTAGACTGTCCGGTTCCAGCTTGATCTCCAGGACCGGGACCCGGAACCAGTCAAAGGCCAGACGGGCGAATTTCTTCAGGGCCGGTTGATCGGACTGACCCAAGGCAATCCGGAATCGGCCACCCGGTTCCAGCATGGCGCCGGCGTCGCGAGCCAAGGCGGCATTGAGCTCCGGAAGCGCCTGCGCATAGAGCGTCTTGCGGGAGAGCTCGACCATGGTCTGGGCACTGGGAATGATCCGGTGACCCCGCGCTTCGGCCAGGAGAGACGCGTAATAGCCCTCGGATTGATAGGCATAGGAGCGTGCCAGATTGATGATGTTCGGGCGACGGCCCGTGAACAGCCGCGGATTGGCCAGATAGTCCCGGATGCGAAGCACTTTATGAGGTGTTTCGTGCTGGGCGAGATCGGCTGTGTTTTCAACGAGAATGAGCCAGTCGCTCACAATGGGTCGGTCTCCTCTACCCCATCACCGGTCACTGGAGAGGATTGCTCGTATCTCAGGGCCGTTTCGCCGTCCTCGTAATAGGAGCTTAGCCGGGAAAGCAAGCGAAATCCCAGCCGCTCATAAAGCTTTCGCGCAGGCTGATTGCTCCCACGGACTTCCAGGCGCATGCACCGGCAATCTGCGCGGTGTGCGGCGACTATTCCCGCCTCAATCAGCGCCACGCCGATGCCCTGCCCCTTGAAGCCAGGAAGTACGGCCAAGGTATAAAGGCGCGCAACCCGGCTCCCCTTGCGAAAGCTGACACCCGCATAGCCCGCAGGCTCATCCTTGCACCGCGCCAGCCAGAAACGCGTGCGGCCTCTGATGAGCATGCGACGCAGATTCCGCCGCGGAAACCGGTCGAGCGCAAAACTCGCCGCTTCGATCGCGTCAATGATGTCGAGATCCGAAACCGTCGCGGGCCGGATGGTCGAAGATGTGCCTACTTGGCCCATTTGACAGCATAGAGGTCAAACCGGCGGTCACGCAGATTTCGGACCGTGCCCTCCAATCGGGCCCAATCGAGGTCGGTCAGGTCAAGATCGGCAATCGAGACCGTTTCGACATTCTCGGTGCACTCTTCGGCGATGCCGTCCCGGGCAAAGGGGAAGTCGCACGGGGTCAGGATGCAGGACTTGGCGTACTGGATGTCCATGTTTTCCACACCTGGCAGATTTCCCACATTCCCGGCCATCACGACATAGCACTGGTTTTCGATCGCCCGGGCCTGCGAGCAATAACGGACCCGCATATATCCTTGGCGGTTGTCAGTGCAGAACGGAACGAAGAGGAGCTTGGCCCCGGCATCGACCAGTTTTCGGGCCAGTTCGGGAAACTCGCTGTCATAACAGATTAGCACGCCAATCGGACCGCAGTCGGTCGGAATGGTGATGATCTCATCGCCCCCCTTGATGTTCCACCAATGCCGCTCGGACGGGGTCGGGTGGATTTTCTCCTGGGCGTGGACGGATCCATCACGCAGGAAAACATAGCCCACATTCTGGATTTCGCCGTCTTCGGTCCGGGTCGGGTGGGAGCCGCCGATGATGTTGATATTGTAGCTGATCGCCAACTGGCGCATGGCTTCGGTGAAAAGCGGTGTGTACTCGGTAAGGCGCTCGATCGACTGAGCGGGCGTCAGGGGCGTTTCTTCAAGGGACAGCAAAGCCAGCGTGAACAATTCCGGAAAGACCACGAAGTCGGAGCGGTAGTCTGATGTCACATCGACGAAATACTCGATGTTGGACATGAACTCCTCAAAGCTGGAGACCCGGCGTTGCTGGAACTGGACCGTCGCGACGCGCACGACTTCCTTGGAGCCCTTCGTAGGGTGGTCGTCACGATTGCGCTCCACGGCATACGGGTTGCGCCAGACCATGTGGGTCGCGAAGCCGCCGGACGCCCGATCGTAGGGGAGATACCCTTCGAGAACGCCGATGGGCTCGAATCCGAGCCGGGTCTGGAAGCGGATGACCGGATCGCTTATCTCCTGCGCCATCACGGCTTCAAGGTAAGCCTGCGGCGTGGCGTATTGCTTGCGTCGGCGGCGCCAATTCGGCATGCGCCCGCCGAACACGATCCCCTTCAGCTCATAACGCTCGGCCAATTCCTTTCGCGCATCATAAAGCCGTTGACCGATGCGCAGGCGGCGGCGGTCGGGGTCGACACAAATTTCCATGCCGTAGAGCCATTCGCCTTTCGGATTGTGGCGGGAGGCATATCCATTGCCGGTAATCTCGCTCCAGCTATGGGGACTGAGCGCAGCCGCTTCGTCGATCAGGAAGGAAGCCGCATAGCCGACGATCTCATCCTCGTACTCGACGACGACTTGGCCATCCGGGAAGTTGATGATCTGCCCTTGGATCATACTGTCGGAATAGGCCCCCATATCGGGGTAGACCTTGCCGCTCAGAGCGACGATTCCCGGGATGTCAGCAAGTTCGGCCTGGCGTACGAGCAAGGCAGGTCTGGAGGCTTGGCGTGGCATGGTCAGATCCGTTTGACTGGATCTTCAGCAGAGGATTAATTCCCCTGCCCCGTCAAGAGATATGGCTTGCTGGAATGACGTGTTCACAGAAGCAAAAACAGCGCGCTCAGCGGATGGCGTTGGCCGCCTCGGTAACCTGACGGGTGGAGTCTTCTGCCGTACGGGTAGCTTGGGCGATATCCTCGATCGCGGACGTGATCTTGGACACGTTTTGCGCCGCATCCTGCATGTTGTGGCTGATATCCTTGGTGACCGCGGTTTGCTCTTCCACGGCAGAGGCAATCGAGGCAGCAATGGAGTCGATGCGGCCGATCACGCCGGTGATCTGGCCGATCGCTTCCACAGCCTCGCTGGACGTTCCTTGGACGGCCTGGATCTGGCGGGAAATGTCCTCAATGGCGGTCGAGGTCTGACTAGCCAGACCTTTCACTTCATTGGCAACGACGGCGAAACCCCGGCCGGCCTCGCCCGCGCGAGAGGCTTCGATGGTGGCGTTGAGCGCCAGAAGGTTGGTCTGATCAGCGATTGAATTGATCAGCTCAACGATTTGGCCGATCGAGAGGGTCGCCTCGGACAAGCCGGACATAATCTGGGAGGTCCGCTCCGACTCGGTCACTGCTTCCCGCGCGATCATCAGCGCCTCGCTGGCACTGCGCGAAATCTCTGCGAATGACGCGGCGAGCTCTTCGGCCCCGGCGGCGACCGACTGGACGTTGGTGGCGGTGCCATTGGCATCGGCCACGGCGGCAGAGGCCTGACTGTTGGACTGGATAACGGCGGCGGAGACATTCTGCAGACCGGAATAGATCTCCGTCTGGGCGCTCTCGCGCGCCTTGCGGCGCTTAGCGATTTCGGTGATGTCGGTCGCCACTTTCACGACCTTGAACGGTTTTCCGTTCAGGTCGAAGACCGGGTTATAGCTGGCTTGCAGCCAGACCTCGCGGCCCGATCGCGTGTAGCGCTGGTATTCACCAGCTTGGAATTCACCGGAGCCCAGCTTTGTCCAGAAAGCTTTGTAACTATCACTGTGGGCAAAGTCCGGATCACACAGGCGCGAATGGTGTTCGCCGACAATCTGGTCCTCCCGATATCCCATGAAATCCAGAAAATTCTGATTGGCCTTCAGGATCGTTCCTTTCAGGTCAAACTCGATGACGCATTGGGATTCGTTGATGGCCGTGATCTGGCTTTCGAAGTCAAAGCGGCGCAGACGCTTGCGCGTCACGTCGGTCGCCAGTTTCATGACCCGCTCCACGGAACCATTGCTTCGCTTGACCGGGCAATAGGTTGCCTCAATCCAGACCTCGCGGCCATTCTTGCCGAAACGGCGGAATTCCGCGGCCTGCATCTGGCCTGCCCGGAGATTATTCCAGAAGATCTTGTATTCAGAACTGTTTGAATAATCCTCGGTGAGGAACATGCTGTGGTGATGCCCCACCACTTCCTGCTCGGAATAACCCATGGCCTCCAGGAAGTTCCGGTTTGCCGAAAGGATGTTTCCATCAGTGTCGAACTCGATGACGGCATAGGCTTCATCAATCGCGTCGAGGCGGGGGTTCGTGCCGGATAAGAAGGGGAGCTTTTGGATCTCAAACCCGGCCAGCCCCTCCGAGACTAGAGCACTG
>NZLV01000153.1 GCA_002694345.1 Maricaulis sp. | reverse complement strand
CGGTCGAATGGGTGAAGGATGAGCGCCTGATCGGTGCCGTCACGGCCGTGTCCGGATCCGGTCCGGCCTATGTCTTTCTGCTCGCCGAGGCCCTGGCCGGCGCCGGCACGGCGGAAGGCTTGCCGCGGGACCTGGCCGAAAAGCTCGCCCGCGAGACCATTATCGGCGCCGGGGCCCTGCTGGCGTCCAGTGACAAGACGCCCCAGGAATTGCGCCGCTCCATCACTTCGCCGGGCGGGACCACCCAGGCGGCCCTCGATGCCCTGATGGGGTCGGGCGGCGGTCTGCCGGAACTCGTCCGCAACGCCGTCAACGCCGCCGAACGCCGCTCCCGCCAACTGGGCAATGGCAACGGCCGCTAGCCCGGCCCCTTCTCGAAACGGATGCCGCTGAAATTGTCGGGCTGAAAAACGCCAATTGGCTCCTATTGCTTGTTTGGCGGAATCGTCGGAGTGTCGCTTTCGCGGACCGCGAGCCGTGCCGCCCATACTGGCAAAGCCTTTCAGGCATCGACTTGATCCACATATTGTTAATTCCCCTTCGTAGCGGGAACCAAAGTGGGCACGTTACCCGTAACGTGAAGGCGAGCAATGAAATGCAAATCCTGTTTAATGGCTTGCAGCGGCCTAAGCGCGCTGCACAAAATTTGAAACGCGCGTGTGGTATTAAGCTTTCTCAGGCCCACAGAATAGTGGCGCGGATATCTGGGTATCGAGATTGGCACCACATGGAGAGAGCCGGGCTATCGGCAATTCCTACTCCTCTCGATCCGCACACTTCCCTCGAAGCACGAGATCAACGCCGGGCCAAGCTGATCTTGAGGATGCAAAATGAAAGGGGCTGCTCTTTCATGGAGGCCGCGAGGGGAGTGCTTTGCGCGCAGTTGCTCCATGACAATAGAGAAGATCCTTGGCGGCATGCGCGAGAAGATGGTGACTTCACACTCGGCCAAACCATTACTGTTCACGAGGAAGGGGGAAATCCGTTTGAGGCCGTTGTCCTCAATGCTGAGCGGGGCGTGATCGCCTTGAGTGCAGCGGGTGGAGTAATCTATCGAGGTCGCGAAGAGGTCTGCGAGAGTGTTGCAAAAGAAGAGTTTCCTCTACCTCTTCGCCTCTGGGCTCCCTACGGTGTATGGGAAGAGGCGTCAGGTTCGAAGGTCTTGTTCTCGCGCGACTACTGCCCAATATGGCGAGTATCGGCGGATGGCTTAATTGAGCAAGTCGAGCCCTTCGAGTGGATCGATTATCAATCGCAGAGGTGGTTTTGGAATGATGCCACGCGAGCAGCGGGTGAGGCTGCAAGAGTTGCTGAAGCAAGCTCTTTCTTGAAGTCATTCGGTGTAGAAGGTGAGCCACTGCTAAAGTGGGCGATCATTCCATTGATGTTCGGTGGATGGAACAAGACAATCAAAGGCGTAGTACAGGATTTAGAACAATCCAGGCCTTGGTTGGTTTGATAAAAATTGTCGGCTCATGCGGGGCGTGTTTGACAAGTTGCATTGTTTCGTCTCGTCAGTCGGCGGGGCTGGGGACTTAGGTCCCGCTAGCCCGGCAGGCTGATCGTGGCTTTCAGGCCGCCCATCTCGGAGGCCTGAAGCCGGATATCGCCGCCATGATTGCGGGCGACGTCGCGGGCGATGGCGAGGCCGAGACCGACGCCCTTGCGGTTCTGGTTGCGGCTTTCATCCAGCCTGTTGAAGGGCTTCAGCGCCTCTTCGTACTGGTCTTCCGGAATACCGGGGCCATTGTCTTCCACAACGATCTCGACCCGCGTACTGGTGCGGCGCACGATGACGCGGGCCTTGTCGCCATAGGACAGCGCATTGGCGATCAGATTGCTGAGCGCGCGGCGCATCGGTCCGGGCCGGATTTCCGCTTCGATCGGACCGTCGGCCTGGAAGTCGATCTGCCCGTCCTGTCGCACGGCATTGTCGACCACCGCGCGGGCCAGGGCGACAAGGTCGGAGCGCTCGGTCTCCTCGCTGGCCTGACCCCGGGCGAAATCGAGATACTCGTCCAGCATCTCCTCCATCTCCGCGAGATCCTTCTTGGCGTCCTCGCGTTCCGGCGTGTTGGGCATCAGGGCCAGTTGCAGCTTCAGCCGGGTCAGCGGGGTGCGTAGATCATGGCTGACACCGGCCAGCAGGGCCGTGCGCTGCTCCAGGTGGCGGCGGATCCGGGCCCGCATCTCCAGGAAGGCATGGGCGGCCTGGCGCACTTCGGTGGCTCCGGCCGGACGGAAATGCGCCACATCCTGGCCGCGCCCGAATTGCTCGGCAGCATCGGCCAGGCGTCGGATCGGTTTGACCTGGTTGCGGATGAAGACAACGGAGACCGCCGTGAGCAGACAGGTCGCCCCGATGATCCACAACAGGAAGATATGGCCGGTCGTGGCAAACACACGCTCACGCAGGGCGATGAAGCGCAGCACGCCGCCATCCACCTCCACCCGCACATCGACATAGCTGGGATAGCGCGTCGTATCGAACCAGACCGGATTGTCGATCTGGGCTGACAGCGCCGCTCGCAGCGTGCGGTCCAGCGTGCGGAAGAAGGAGGTGCGGCGCGAGGTCGGCAGGCTTTCGCCAGGCCGGAAATCCACCGAGAGACGCATCGTCTCATAGGCCATTTCCGAGTGCCGTTCGAAGGCTTCCGCGGTTTCCTCCTCGGCCTCATACAGCCGGACCATCATGGCGATATCGCCCGCCACGCCTTCGGAGAGTCGGCTGGTGACCGTCTCCCAGTGTTCCTCGAAGAAGGACCAGGCCACGGCCACCTGCATCAGGGCCACCGGCAGGACGATGATCAGCAGGGTGCGGGCAAACAGGCCCTTGGGCAGGAAACGGCGAAGCACTCCCATCGCCTCCTAGTCCTCGAAGACGGGGTCGGCGACCAGGCGATAGCCTTCACCGCGGACCGTCTGCAGGTGCAGCGGTTCCTTGGGATCCGCCTCGATCTTGCGCCGCAGCCGCGTCACCTGGACATCCACCGCCCGCTCGCCTCCGCCCGTGCGTTCCGACAGGGACAGGCGCGACACGGTCTGGCCGGCCGAAGCGGCAAGGGCGGCCAGCAGGGCCGCTTCGCCTCCGGTCAGGCGCACCGGTTGTCCGGACTGGCTGAGACTTTCGCGCTCGACGTCGAACTGCCAGTCGCCGAACACGACCTGCCGGATCGCCGCGCTGGTGGGGCGGGCGCGCCGCAGGATCGCATTGATCCGCAGCACCAGCTCCTCCGGTTCGAAGGGCTTGGCCAGATAGTCGTCAGCGCCCAGGCTGAGCCCCTTGATCCGGTCCTCCGCCTCGCCGCGCGCGGTCAGAAGCAGGATGGGCGTGTCGCCGCGTTGCCGGATCGCCTCGGTCAGCTGGAAGCCGTCCATGCCGGGCATCATCACGTCCAGCACAAGCAGGTCAAAGGCCAGGGAGTTGAGCGTGGACAACGCCTTGTCGGCGTTCGGAGCGGTGGAAACGCGATAGCCCCGCTCCTGAAGAAAGCGCTTCAGCAGCGTACGGATACGGTCATCATCATCGACCACGAGGATATGGGCGTCATCGCCGGCGAGGTCCGCCATGCCGTCTCCAGAGCTTCACTTGAACACAATGGCGCGGTCCGTCACCGCGCTCAAGCTTGCGGGTCCGGCTTTCGGCGGACATAGCCCAGCCCGGTGGCCAGGCTGAGGGCGGCGGTCAGCCACAGCGCCCCGATCCAGATTTCCAGAACCCAGTCGGTGCCGCCCAGTCCCAGCGGGAAGGCGACCAGCGGCAGGGCCGTGACCAGGAAGGCGATCAGGGTTTTCAGCTTGGCCGAGGCCGAGACCGGCAGGGCTTCATGGCCGGGCTTGTTGGACACCATGCGGACCAGCGTGATGCCGACATCGCGCAGGATGATCGCCAGCACCGGCACCAGAATGTAGGGCGAGACACCCGTCTGCGATCCCAGATTCAGGATCAGCACATAGACCAGGAGATAGGCATCCACGAGGATCTTGTCGGCGATCGGGTCGAGCAGGGCACCCAGGGCCGACTGGGCCGACAGGCGCCGGGCCAGATACCCGTCCAGCCAGTCACTGGCCGCGGCAATCACGAAGGCGGCGACCGAGAAGGCCGCCAGGGTGCGCGCGGCCACCGATGCGTCGCCCAGCCAGAGCGGGACATTGTAGTCCACCGACCAGAAATAGGATTGCCAGAGCGCCCATGCGCCCGCCACGGCGAGGATGATCCGCAGCACGGTGAGGATGTTGGGTAAGGCTTTCAGCACGGGTCTTGCCTAGCTCTGGAACCAGTCATGGATCTTTTTGGCCATGGCTTTGGACACCCCGTCAACCGCTTCCAGGTCCGCGAGTGCAGCATTGCGGACCGCCTTGGCCGAGCCGAAATGCGCCAATAATGCCTTTTTTCGCGAAGGACCGATGCCGGGAATCCCGTCCAGCGGATTCTCCGTCATCTGCTTCTTGCGCTTGGCCCGGTGGCCGCCAATGGCGAAACGGTGCGCCTCATCCCGCAGGCGTTGCAGATAGTAGAGGACCGGGTCTTTCTGCGGCAGTTTGAACGGCGCTTTTCCGGGGAGGTAAAAGGCTTCGCGCCCGGCATCGCGTTCCGGCCCCTTGGCGATGGCTGCGATCGGGACATCGGTGATGCCCAGCTCTTCGGCCACCTCCAGCACGACCGAGAGCTGACCCTTGCCGCCATCGATCAGGACCAGGTCCGGCACCGGTGCCCCGTCATCGCGCTCCTTTTGCAGGCGGGAGAAACGCCGCCGCAGCATGGCTTTCATCATGCCGAAATCATCATTCGTCGCGGCGTCATCG
>NZLV01000152.1 GCA_002694345.1 Maricaulis sp. | reverse complement strand
TCGGCACCGGCGGCACCTCGCCCTTCGGCAATTCGGGCTACAACCCCGAAGGCGTGCGGATCGGCGGCGAAAGCCGACACAAGCGTGCGGTCAAAGTGTGGGACAAACGCGAGTTCAAGAATCTCGACAGCACCAAGGAACTGGGCACGCGCAACATCAAGATGGCGCTGCGCCGCTTACGCCGCTTTGCCCGCGAAGGCGCGCAGGACCAGCTCGATCTCGACGCCACGATCGAAGGCACCGCCAAGCAGGGCTGGCTCGATATCCATATGCGCGCGGAGCGGCGCAATGCGGTCAAGCTGCTTCTGTTCCTCGATGTGGGCGGCTCGATGGACCCGTTCATCAAGCTGTGCGAGGAGCTGTTCTCGGCGGCGCGCTCGACCTTCAAGAACCTGGAATATTTCTACTTCCACAACTGCCCCTATGAGGGGATGTGGCGTTCAAACCTGCGCCGCCGGGCCGAGACCGTGCCGACCATGGATCTCATGCACAAATACCCGCACGACTGGAAAGTCATCATGGTCGGTGATGCCGCCATGGCGCCCTATGAGATCACCCAGGATGGCGGCTCGGTCGAACACTGGAACGAGGAAGCCGGGGCCGTCTGGCTGCAGCGCATCGTCGATACCTGGCCCAACCTGATCTGGATCAATCCCACGCCCGAAAAATGGTGGGAGCACTCCTACTCCACCCGCCTCATCCAGGACATTATCGGCAAGGACCGCATGTTCCCGCTGACCCTGGAAGGCGTTGATGCTGCGATGAAGGAATTGGCGCGCTGACCCAGGACCTGCCCCTGCCGGAGCCCTGGGAAATCTCGGCCGAGGCGCTCGGCCCGATCACCGCGGACACGCCCTTTGATGTGGATACCCTGTCCGCGCTCCTGCCCGGCTACGACCTCGCTGAAACGCCCTCGCCTGATGGCCTGCCCTTTCGCCAGATCGTGGCGACCGGCCTGCTCACCTGTCGTCCGCTCCTGATTTTCCTGGGCCATGCGGACGTGCCCACCGTGACCGGCGTGCGCGTGCGTGAACCCGGCCGCATCCCCAATGCCTGGATGATCGACAGCCTGCTGGGCGAGACGCTGATCAAGCCGGACGATTGCTTTGCCGCCCAGGATGTCCCGGGCCGCGAGGGCCATGTCTTCGCCCGCGAGCCGGGCAACCTGATGGCGCCGGTCTACTGGTTCGACACCGGACTGTCCGACACGGGCGGCATGTTGCCGGACATCAAGACCCTGAACGCCAGCCGGCTCTATGAAATCAGCTGGGTCGCCTGGAAATCGGGCTGAGCGCCTAGGCGAGCGGGTTCACCCGCCCCTCATCCGGATCGATCTCCAGCTCGTTTTCCACCCGGGCGATCCAGGCGCGGACGCCGAGGAATTCATCCAGGTCGAACCCGCCCTCATCGGCGACCCGCGTATAGGCCACAAGAGCGATATCGGCGAGCGTCAGCCCGTCCCCCACAATGAAGTCGCGGGAGAGAAGACGCATCTCCATCACCCCCAGCGCCCGGCGTCCCTTCGCCATCAGGTCCGGATTGATCTCGTCATCGGCCAGATTGAGGAAGGCCCGGCGGAACCGGCGGACCGCGATGAAGGGCTCGTGGCTGTATTGCTCCCAGAACATCCATTCCAGCATCTTGGCCTGGTCGAAATCATCCTGCGGCACCAGTTTCGAGTCGCGGGCCAGATGGAAGATGATGGCATTGGACTGGGCCAGGATCCGCCCGTCGGGCCGTTCCAGACAGGGCACTTGCCCGGCCGGATTGATGGCCAGGAAATCCTCGGTCCGCGTCTCGCCCTTGAGCACATCCACATCATGCCACTCATAGGGAATGGCCAGATGGTCGGCCGTCCATTTCACCTTCAGGCAATTGCCGGAACGCGTGTCACCATAAATGCGGACGGGAGAGGTCATCGGAGCAATCCTTTCGGCTTTTCCGCACCATAACGCCCGCCGCGAGGAGGGCGAGTGGCAAATAATGACAATCCTGCGATCCGGTGACAGCTGGACGCTTGGGCCGGGCCGGAGCTGGTCCTATAAACAGGCAAATCAATCAGACAGGTTCGCGCATGTCCGCCCCAAGCATCGATGACGTCACTGCCCCGGAAGACTGCCAGACCATGGCGGAGGTTCGCGAGGGCGTGGATGCCCTGGACCGGGCGCTGGTCGCCCTGATCGCCCGGCGCACGCGCTACATGGAAGCCGCGGCCCGCATCAAGGTCAGCCGCGACAAGGTGCGCGACAATTGGCGGATTGAGGATGTCGTGTCGAAAGTTACCGCCGAAGCGGACCAGCTCGGACTGAGCCGCGAGATCGCCGAACCGGTCTGGCGGGAATTGGTGGAACGCTCGATCGCCTACGAGTTCAGTGTCTGGGACAAGACCCGCGACTAGACCAGGCCGGCGAAGGCCGTCTCGGTCTCCCGAAAACAGCGCTCGATCTTCAGACGCGCCGCTTCCCAGCCCGCCTGGGACTGGCCTTCGGCCTGCTCGCACAGATCCGCCAGGGCAAAGGCCCCGACCCCGCGCGCTGCGCCCTTGAGCGTATGCGTCGCCGCACTCCAGGACGTGTCGTCCCGCGCCGTTTCCATCAGGCCGAGACAGCGCCGGGCTTGCTCGCACATCAGGTTGAGCAATTCCGTCGTCAGGGCGTCATCACCTCCCGTGTAGCGATCCAGATGGGCGCGATCGAACAAGGGAGCGGCATCGTTATGTTGGGGCTCTGCCATCATGGGTTTTTGCTAGCGGGGCAATCTTAACATCGCCCTTAAACCACCCCGTCCCGGACCGGCATCGTTCAACGAGGTGAATGGAGTGTTCAGTTTCGCGTCACACGCGAAATGCCACCCTGCAGGCCTGCCAGATAGGGAGGATCAGATGAGCAGATGGATCAGTACCCTGGCCTGCGCCCTCGCCGTCAGCCTGTCCGCCGGCGCGCTCGCCTCGGCCGACCCGGCCCGCACAGCGCCCGCCGAACGGTTGGCGAACGCGGCCAGCGACAAGGCCCAGTTCAAACAGCGCCGCGACCGCGGTGACTACCGGGACCGGCGCGACCGCCACCGGGATTATCGGGATCGCCGTCACCGTGACCCGCGCGGCTATCGCGACCGCCGCTCCCGCCATGATCATGGCTATCGGGATCGCGACCGCCACCGCACCTGGCACCGGCCGCACCACGCCGCCCCGCGCTGCTGGCGCGAACAGCGCCATGACCGCTTCCGCGGCCGGCCGGCCGTCGTCTCCGTGCGCATCTGCCGGGACGGTTATGGCCGCCATTATGTCGAGCGGGGCTCGCGCCGCCTCGTCTATTATGTCGGCCGCCATCAAAGGCCGCGCTGGTAGGCTCGCCCCTGCGCATCAGACCCCGGACACCCCGCCCCGCACATTCGCATGACAGGCATGTGCAGGGCGGGGCAAACTTTGTCTTGATTTTGTCGCAACCATGCGTATTTTCCCGGCTCTTTCCGGCGCGCCTATAGCTCAGTTGGTAGAGCAGCTGACTCTTAATCAGCGGGTCCAAGGTTCGAATCCTTGTGGGCGCACCAACACTCCCCCCTTTACACACCGCACCGCCTGACCAAGATCGGCGCCAGAAGGGGAAAGCCGTGACTCGCAATCTGTTCCACGCGCTCGTCCTGGGCCTTGCGGTCCTGGCCACGGGATGTGCCGCCTCGCCGGCCCGCCTGCCCGTGCTGGATCCCGGACAGGCCGCGGGCACCGCGCACACCGTCTTCATCGCGTCTTCGCGCCAGCCCGCCGAAGATCCGGCCGACCATTTCGGGGTCGAGCGTTCGCCCCAGCTGCGCTTTGCCCGCGCCGGTGTCTGGGTGCCGCACAATCGCCTGCCCGGCGAGATCCACTATCCGGCCCGCCGCGCCGATCCGGACACCCAGTTCGCCCTGACCGGCTGGCAGGACTATGACAGCCAGGCCGATTTCGCCCGCGAGCTGGACGACACGCTCATCGCCCTGCCCTTCCCCGAGCGCGACGTCTTCCTCTTCGTGCACGGTTTCAACACGCCGTTTTCCGACGGGCTCTACCTGAACGCCCAGATCATCAATGATTTCGGTCTGCAGACCGCCTTCGTGCACTATGCCTGGCCGTCGGCCGGCCAGTTCCCGGCCTATCTCTATGATCGTGACAGTGCGCAATTCGCCCGCGACGGCCTGGTGGAGACCCTCATCCTGCTCGCCGACCGACAGGCGGTTCGCATCAATCTGATCGCTCATTCCATGGGGTCGCTGGTGACGATGGAAGCGCTGCGCGAGCTTTCCCTGACCGGCCGGACGGATGTACTGGAGCGGATCGACCCCGTCATCCTGGCCTCGCCCGACATCGACATCGACGTCTTCCAGGCCCAGCTGGCGGCGATCTCGCCCCGGCCGGAACATCTCATCGTCTTCGTGTCAGCCCGCGACCGCGCCCTGCAATTGTCCGATCAATTGCGCGGCGGCGATCACCGGCGCCTGGGCATCGGCGCCCAGCGGGACCTGCTGACCGAGCTGGGTGCCACCGTGATCGATCTGACGGATTTGCGCGATGGCGGCTTCTCGGGCCACACGGCCTTTGCCAGCTCCCCCACCCTGATGCGGATGGCCAATACCGGTGTGCTGGCCTCCGCCCTGATCGGCATGCAGGCCGAGGCGCAGGACAGCGGCATCGGCACCCTGTCCGACCTGGCGGCCCGGATCATCTACCTGCCCGCCCGCGCCCTCGGCGAACGCTAGCCCCCGAACAGGCGAAAGCCCGGATCCAGGGGGACGGATCCGGGCTTTCCTTGCAAACGAGCCGGCGATTTGAAGGGGGGAGATCAGCCGGCTTCGCGTACTTCGCTGAGGAAGGTGGTGACAGTGGTGTTCAACCGTTCGGCGCGTTCCGACACGGTCTGCACGGCCACCAGGACCTCTTGCGAGGCCTCACCTGTCTGACGGGCCGAGCGCGAGACGGAACCGACATTGTCGGACACCGAACGGGCACTCGTCGCCGCATGGGCCACCGAGGAGGAAATCTCGCGGGTCGACGCGCTCTGCTCTTCCGCGGCAGCGGCGATGGCGGAGGCGGCCCGGCTGATTTCACCGACCGCGCGGGTCACATCCTCGATCGAGGAGGACGAGGTCGCCGCGGCTTCCTGGATGGCAGAGATCTGGTCGCGGATATCATCCGTCGCCTTGGCCGTCTGGGCAGCCAGGGATTTCACTTCCGAGGCCACAACGGCAAAGCCCTTGCCCGCCTCACCGGCCCGGGCGGCCTCGATGGTCGCGTTCAGGGCCAGCAAATTGGTCTGCTCGGAAATATCATTGATCAGCTGGACGACCTGCCCGATCTCCTGGGCCGCCGCGCCCAGATTGTCGACCACGGCCTGGACGGACTTGGCCCGCTCATCAGCCTGGCTGGCCATGTCGGACGAGCCCTGGATCTGCTGGGTCACTTCCGCGATCGAGGCGGTCAGCTCTTCCGCGGCAGCCGCCACGGATTCCACATTCGCGGAGGCCTCGCCAGCCGCAGACGCCATCATGTCGCTCTGCTGGGAGCCTTCCGTCGCGGTCTGCGACAGCTGCTGGGCAATGGCCGACATGGAGGCGCAGGCCTCATTCACTTCACCCAGCATCGCCATCACATCGGCATCGAAGGTCTGGGCCAGTTCATTGAGCTTGGCCGCGCGGCGCTCATTCTCTTCAGCCTGGCGGCGCGTATCCGCTTCCAGCTGCTCCGCCTTGAGACCATTGTCGCGGAACCGCTTCAGGCTCTGCACCACGGCGCCGAGTTCGTCGGAACGTTCCAGCGCCTCGATATCCAGGGAGTAGTCGCCATTGGCCAGGGTTTCCGTCGCTTGGGCAATCGAGCGGACACCATGGGCGGTGCGACGGCCGAAGAAGACCGCCAGGGCAATCAGGGCGAGACCAACAGCCGCGGTCAGGCCGACAAAGAGGAAGACAGAATTGCGGGCCGCAATGCGGGT
>NZLV01000151.1 GCA_002694345.1 Maricaulis sp. | reverse complement strand
GCGGGACCAGGAAGTGTCGGTCGACAGCTTCCCCGTCCCCTCCGACGCGGATGATACGGATCCCGCCGTGCTGGAAGCGGTTGCCGCCTGGAAGCGCGACGTGGTCGGGGATCCGTCGCGGGAATTGATCGGTGCGGCGCAGATTGCAGGGATTGCCGGCGCGTGTGCGGACAGTGTCGCGGCGGGCAAGCCGTGGCGGATCCTGGCCAACCAGGTGATCATGTCCCGCGTCAATTTCCCGGATTTCTCCACGGAAATGCCCGGCTGGCTGCGCTGGTACGCGACCCGCAACAGCGAGTTCGCCCGCAACTTCATCATGCGCACCCGGTTCGAGATTCCGTTCAATCTGGACATGTGGGACGGCTATCCCGCCGAGCGGGAACGCCTGTTCGGTGCCCTGCGTGAAGCCGGGGCCGACGTGATCACGATCACCGGGGACGTGCACTCCTTCTGGGCCAATGATCTGGTGGATGCGGACGGGTACCGGATCGGGACGGAGTTCGTGGGCACATCGGTGACCTCGCCCGCGCCCTTCTCCGGTTTCGCTGCGCCCGGCGTGGACTATGGGCGCATGATGACCGAGGCCAATGCGGATGTGCGTCACTGCAACATGGTGGATCACGGCTATATCCGCCTGACCCTGACGCCGCAGTCGGCCGAAGCGGAATACATCACCGTTTCAACCATCCTGCAGCGCGATTATGATGCCGGTCTGGACAGCCATTGGCGTCTGACGCGCCGCTCCAATGGTGTCGCACCGGACGTCGAGCGTCTCGCCTGACGCCCGGTCCGGGATGGCCCGGTTGCGTCGATTGATGAGCCGGACTCATCAGTGTTTTGAACAGGCGGGGGCTAAAGCCTGGCCGGTGAATGCCCTATATCCCGGCTGACTGGCAGGCTTTGCCTGACGCGCTGGCGGATCGCGCACCATCCGCCCCGACATTGAACAGGACGGATCTGCATCATGAAAACAATCGGCTATGCCGCCCAGAGCGCTGACACGCCCCTCGAGCCTTTCCATTTCGAGCGCCGCGATCTGCGCGCCAATGATGTCGCCATCGACATCGAGTATTGCGGTGTCTGTCACTCCGACCTTCACACGGCCCGTTCCGACTGGAAGGGCACCGTTTATCCGAATGTGCCGGGTCACGAGATCGTCGGCCGCGTTTCCGCGGTCGGCCCCGAGGTCGAAGCCTACAAGGTCGGCGACAAGGTGGCTGTGGGCTGCATGGTCGACAGCTGCCAGCATTGCGACCAGTGCCATGGCGGTGAGGAGCAATACTGCCGGCACGGCATGACCGGCACCTACAACTCGCCGGACCGCATCACCGGTGACATCACCTATGGCGGCTATTCCAAACACATCGTCGTGCGTGAGGAATTCGTCCTCTCCGTGCCGGACAATCTGGACATGGACAAGGCGGCACCGCTGCTGTGCGCCGGCATCACCACCTATTCGCCGCTGCGCACCTGGAATGTCGGTCCGGGCTCCCGCGTTGGGGTGGTCGGCATGGGTGGTCTCGGCCACATGGCGATCAAGTTGGCCGTCGGTCTGGGCGCCCATGTCACCGTGATCTCCCGGACGGCGGACAAGGAAAAGGATGCGATGGAGCTGGGGGCGGACGCCTTCCTGATCTCCGGCGATCGCGCGGCGATGAAAGAGGCGGCCGGTTCGCTGGACCTGATCATCGACACCGTGCCGGTCAAGCACGACGTCAATCCCTACCTGCCGCTGCTCGACATCGACGGCACGATCTGCCTGGTGGGACAGGTGGGGCCGATGGCCGAATTCATGTCGCCGCCGCTCATCATGGGCCGGCGCCGCATCGCGGCCTCCCTGATCGGCGGTATCGCGGAAACCCAGGAAATGCTCGATTTCTGCGGCCGGATGAACATCCTTCCGGAATGCGAGATGATCCGCATGGACGAGATCAATGAAGCCTTCGAGCGGATGGAAAGATCCGACGTCCGCTACCGTTTCGTGATCGACATGGCCTCGCTGGACGCGCCGGCCTGATCCGCGTCCGCCATTCAAGACAAAGCCCCGGACCTGAGGTCCGGGGCTTTTTGGTGCCTGACATCCAGGTCTCGGTCGTTCTAGCCAGCGCCCTGTTCGGCCATGGCGGCATTGCGAATTCGATTGGCGATGCGCTCATTCGTCCGCGCGGCATTGGCAATGGCATTGTATTCCACCACGGTCAGTCCCGTATCGGTCACGATCTCGGTGAGCTGGGTCTGGGCGTCCTGCTGGATCGCCTGACGCTCGGCATCGCTCTCGGCAGCTTCGAACTCGGCTTGCAGGGCCTGGGTCAGCGCATTGATCCCGCGGGCGGCATCCAGGAAATCGGCGACCTGTTCATCGGTCAGCTCGAACGTGCGGGTGGCTGTGTCGGACGGCGCGGCAGCCGGGGCCGTGTCCTGGGCGAGGACAGGGGCCGCTGCGGTGAGGCTGGCGGCGAGGGCGGTAGAAAGGATTGTACGCATATGACTCATACCTTCGTTCCAGTTTATGTGGAGGATAAGTTGTGCGCCAGTGATGGCGCTGACCACACTGGTAACAGGCCTGTATTCAGAGTCCAACGGTCAAGCTGAAATCGGGATAATGAGATTTTTTATCTCAAAACTTCTCGCGAAAGTCTTACGCAATACATGTGTAAACGTCCCACATATTCAGGAATCTGATCGCAGGCCAAGAAAAAGCCCCGCAGCGTGTGCTGCGGGGCTTTTCATGTCCGATTTGTCGGAAACAGGCCTTAGCCGCGTTCCACCATGCGCATGAAACGGTCGCGCAAATCGGTGTCGGTCTTGAAGGCGCCAGTAAAGCTGGTCGTGATGGTGGAGACGTTCGGGTGGTGCACACCGCGGGTCGTCATGCACTGATGCTTGGCGTCGACGAAGACGGCCACGCCCAGCGGGTCCATCGCCTCGGTCAGCGCATCGGCGATCTGGGCGGTCATGGTTTCCTGAGTCTGCATCCGCTTGGCGAAGATCTCGACCACGCGGGCAATCTTGGAAATGCCGACCACGGCCTTGCGCGGCAGATAGGCGACGTGGGCCACGCCCATGATCGGGGCGAGGTGGTGTTCGCAATGGCTCTCGACATCGATATTGGTCAGCATGACCATGTCGTCATAGCCCTGCACATCCTCGAACGTCTTGCCGAGCGCGGCGAGCGGGTCGGCATCATAGCCGGAGAACCATTCCTGCCAGGCCTTGGCGACGCGCTTGGGCGTGTCCAGCAGACCTTCGCGGGACGGGTCATCGCCCGCCCAGGAAATCAGGGTGCGAACGGCTTCTTCGGCTTCTTCGCGGGTCGGTTTGGCTTTGGCAGCGCCAGCCAGGCGCGCGGCTTCAGGGGTCACGGCGTCCATCCTCGTGGATCCTTTCGTTGTCGGGCCGGTGTCTTCGGTTTACGAGGGCACCGCAGTTCCGGTTTCCGGATCGAGGATGCAAATTGCAGCACAAGGTTGGGGCTGCGACCTGAAATCCTCTCATTTGGCGCTTGCGCGCGAGGGCGTATGTAGGGCTTAAAGCGCCACATTCCAACTCATGGCCGCGTATGGGGCCCATGATTTTTCAGTACACACCCCTGTCGAAGACGGACAAGAACATGAATTCGCTCACCCTTTACGACACGATGGCCCGCCGCAAACGGGTCTTCGAACCGATCGATCCGGACCGGGTGACGATGTATGTCTGCGGACCGACCGTGTATTCCTATGCCCATATCGGCAATGCGCGCCCGCCGGTCGTGTTTGATGTGCTGCGCCGCGCTCTCGCGCACCTCTATGGCGATGAGCATGTGGTGCTGGCCGCCAATATCACCGATATCGACGACAAGATCATGGCGGCGGCCCGCGAGAATGGCGAGAGCATCGAGGCTGTCGCCACCCGGTTTGCGAAAATCTACCGCGATGATCTCGCTGCGCTGGGGGTCCGTGCGCCGACGCTGGAGCCCAAGGCCACGGATCATATCGAACCGATGATCGCGATGATGCAGCGCCTGGTCGATGAAGGTCATGCCTATGCCGCGGAGGGCCATGTCCTGTTCTCGGTGACGTCCTTTGAGGATTATGGCCGTCTGTCCAAGCGTTCGCTGGACGACATGATCGCCGGGGCCCGGGTCGAGGTCGCGCCCTACAAGAAGGACCCGCAGGATTTCGTCCTGTGGAAGCCGTCCAAGGATGACGAGCCTGGCTGGGACAGCCCCTGGGGCCGCGGCCGCCCGGGTTGGCACTTGGAATGCTCGGCGATGTGCGAGACCCATCTGGGCGAGACGATCGACATTCATGGCGGCGGCATCGACCTGGTCTTCCCGCACCATGAAAACGAGATCGCCCAGTCCACCTGTGCCCATGGCGGCAAGGCGATGGCCAATTACTGGATCCACAACGGGTTCCTGAACATGGGTTCGGACAAGATGTCCAAATCCCTTGGCAATGTCGCGCTCATCCACGAGCTCAAACAGGTCTGGTCGGGTGAGGTGCTGCGCTGCGCCCTGCTGACAGCGCACTATCGCGCGCCGCTGCCCTGGAATGCCGACCTTCTGGCCAAGCCCCGCCGCTCGCTGGATCGGATCTATGGCGTGCTGCGCCGTCTCGGTGATGTCGAGCCTGCCAAGGTCGATGTTCCG
>NZLV01000150.1 GCA_002694345.1 Maricaulis sp. | reverse complement strand
CCAGCATTTCCTGGGCTTCCTCACGCAGACGCTTGGCTTCTTCCAGTTCCGACTTGATCGCGTCCGCGCGCTCGTCGAGCGTCTTGGCGATGGTCTTGTGGACACCGAAATAGGCCAGGATCGCGAAGAAGGCGATGAAGGCCAGGAAGGCATAGAAGGTCGGGTCGCTCGGCTGAGCGGCAAACCATTCGGCCGAGAACAGGGCCGGGCCGTGGCTGGAACCGTGACCGGCTTCTTCAGCAAGAAGGATCATGATCAGGCCTCCTTCGCCTTGAGCAGACCGTCGACGGTCTTGCCGGCATCGGCTTCGGACATTTCCACACCGGCCAGGGCTTCAACGGCGGCAGCCGTTGCGGCCGTGGCAATACCGCGGACGTCGGCGAATGCCTTGTCCTTGGCCTTGCGGATGGCAGCTTCCGAGGCGTCCTGCTTGGCGGACAGCTCAGCTTCCACTTCAGCCGTTTCCTTGGCGATCTCCGCGTCCAGCGCCTTGCGGGTGTCCGCGGCGATGACGTGGGCCTTGGTACGGGCCTCGGCGAGGGCTTTCTCATACGCTTCGCCGGCAGCCTCGGCATCAGCCTTGGCATTGGCGGCAGCGTCGAGATCGTCGGCGATACGATCGCGACGGTCCTCGATGGTCGTCTTGATCTTCGGCAGAATGAAGCGATCCAGAGCGACGTAGAGAACCACGAAGAAGATCGCCAGCCAGAAGAGCTGGGACGCGAAATAGGTCGGGTCGAACGGCGGGAAGACGGCTTCGGCAACGTCGTGCGCTGCTTCGGCCGCGTGCTGTGCGACTTCAGAATGCGGTGCGTGCGTCATGGGACGCTAGCTCCCTTGATAAGGTGGAGCAAAACGGGAGCGGCCGGATCCGGATGACCCGGCCGCCTCCGGTATGACTTAGGCCACGAACAGCAGGATCAGGGCGACCAGCAGGGAGAAGATGCCCAGCGCTTCCGTCACGGCGAAGCCGAAGATCAGGTTACCGAACTGGGACTGAGCCGCAGACGGGTTGCGCATGGCACCCTGCAGGAAGGAACCAAAGATGTTGCCCACGCCGACAGCAGCACCCAGCATGCCCAGGCAAGCGAGACCGGCGCCGATGTATTTGCCCATTTCTTCCATTTGAAAACTCCTTCGAGGATATCGGGTAGTTGGTTTGGGTTGGTAAGTGACGTCTGCGGTCTTAGTGACCCGGATGCAGAGCGTCGGAAAGATAAATGCAGGTCAGGATCGCGAAGACGTAGGCCTGCAGGAACGCGACCAGGAATTCCAGCGCGGTCAGACCCAGCGTCATGGCGAAGGGCGCGATGCCCAGGACGTAGCCGCCCACGCCGAGACCGGCGCCCAGCATGACGATGAAGCCGGCGAACACCTTCAGCAGGATGTGACCGGCCAGCATGTTCGCGAACAGACGCACCGAGTGGCTGATCGGACGCGAGATGAAGGAGATCACCTCGATCAGCGACACGAAGGGCAGGATGTAGCCCGGCACGCCGGACGGCACGAACAGCTTCAGGAATTTCGGACCATTCTTGAACACGCCGTAGACGATCACGGTCAGCCAGACCAGCATGGCCAGGGCCACGGTCACGATCAAATGGCTGGTGATGGTGAAGGAGTGCAGGCCCGGACCCGGGAAATACGGGAACATGCCGAGCATGTTGGCCATCAGAATGAAGATGAAGAGCGTGAAGACGAAGGGGAAGAAGCGCAGCGCGTCCGGACCGGCGGTCGAACGCAGCATGTCGGCAACAAACCCGTAGATGATCTCGGCCACCGACTGGGCCCGGTTCGGCACCAGGGCGCGGCTGGACATGGCCAGCGTGAAGAGAACGATGGTCACCGCAGCCGTCAGGAACATGAACAGGCTGGAATTGGTGAAGGCCAGATTCAGGCCGAAGGCTTCGAACGGAACCAGCTCGTGAATTTCGAACTGCTTGATCGGGTTGGTGTCTGCCACGCCCGGCCTCTCTTCACTATCTATGGGCAGTCATCCTGCCCCGTCATCCCGAGGGACCGCCGGCTATCCGCCGTTCGATCCCGAACTGATTTCTTTCGCAGCCCTTACGACATTCAGCGTACCGGCTGCAAACCCAAACATCGTTCCGACAATTAATCCCCAGGGGGAAATGCCGGCTATATAGTCAAGCCCGAAACCGAGCCCACCCCCGACCAGGACGCCACCGAAGAATTCAGATCCGTAGCGCATGCCCAGGCTCCAGGCGGAGGTATGGGCATTCTCCGCCGCCGGCTTGTACTTCTCGCGCCGCGCATCGATGCGCTGCTGCAAGTCGTCCAGATCAGCTTTGGATAGGTCGCGCTGGCTTTCTTTATCGCGTGACATTTCAGACCGGTCTGCCAGCGGAAGAACAGCCCCCCGCAGGCGCGCGCACACTATCCACGGGGTCCCGGCAAGTCAAGCAAGGGTGCGCGTGCGGTAAGTTGCTGAAATTTCGGCAAAAAATGCCTATTCGGCGGCGATAAGCTGTTCCGCGCCAACGAGGTCGACCGAGACGAGCTGGGAAACGCCGCGTTCCGCCATGGTCACGCCATAGAGACGGTCCATGCGGGACATGGTCAGGGCATTGTGCGAGATCACCAGGAAACGGGTCTCGGTCAGGCCGCGCATGTGCTTGAGCATGCGGCAATAGCGGTCGACATTGGCGTCATCGAGCGGGGCATCGACCTCGTCGAGCACACAGACCGGGGCCGGATTGGACAGGAAGACCGCGAAGATCAGGGCCGAGGCGGTCAGTGCCTGCTCACCGCCCGACATCAGCGACATCGTCTCGAGCTTCTTGCCCGGCGGGCAGGCCATGATTTCCAGCCCGGCTTCCAGCGGATCATCGCTCTCGGTCAGGCGCAGCTCGGCATGTCCGCCTTCAAACAGGGTGGAGAAGAGTTCGCGGAAATGTCCGTCGACCACATCAAAGGCTTCCAGAAGGCGGGCGCGGCCTTCGCGGGACAATTCGTCGATCGCCTTGCGCAGGCGGGCGATGGCCTCGATCAGCTCATCGCGCTCCTTGGTCATCTCCTCCATGCGCGACGCCAGTTCCTCGGCCTCTTCGTCGGCGCGCAGATTGACCGCGCCCAGACGCTCGCGACCCTGACGGGCCTCGTCCAGGCGGCGTTCGAGTTCGGCCGGGGTCAGCTGGCCCATCTCGTCTTCATCGACGCGGGTCGACAGGGTGCCCGGGGCTTCCCCGGTCGCGTCCTGCAGGCGTTCCGTGGTCTCGTTGAGCCGTTCCTTCGCAGCGCTCAGTCGCGCTTCCGAAGCTGCCCGGCCTTCGCGGGCTGCCGACGCGGCCGCCTCGGCCGAACGGGCTGCGCTGTCCGCTTCCTTGACCTGGCCTTCCGTTGTGGAGGCCTTGTCCCGGGCCTCGGCAGCGGCGGCTTCCGCGTCCTGCACCTTGCCGGTCAGCAGCAGGATCTTCTCCTCAAGCTGTTCCGGCTTGGCGCGCGCTGTTTCCAGCGCGGTTTCCGTTTCGGTGCGCTGCTTGTCGAGATCGGCCATGCGGGCCTGAGCCGATTTGCAGCGCTCGGCCCAGGCATCATGGTCCCGCTTGAAGCCCATTTTGCGCTGACGCCGCATTTCGCCTTCGCGGCGCAGCGTGTCGAGCGCCGCCCGCGCGTCTGCCGCTTGGCGACGGGCCTCTTCGGCCTGCTCGCGAGCCGTGTCGAGCGCTTCGGTATCACCGTCAGCCGCCTCGGCTTCGGCCAACAAGGCCTGGGCCGCGTCCAGGGCCGAGCGATTCTCGGTCTCTTCGCTCGCCAGACGCGTGACTCGTTCATCCATTGCCGTGGCACGGGCGGCGTCCTGGGCGGCCTTTTCGCGCAGGGATGAGACGCGCGCCAGCGATTCGCGGGCCATGCGCTCGGCCGGGCCGATCGCCGACCGGGCCGCTTGCTCGGACGCGCGGGCCGTCTCTGCAGATTCGCGGGTCCGGGCCTCGATGCGCCGGGCGTCCTCATGGGCGGTCTCGCCCTCAGCAAGCTCCTGGCGAATCGCTTCCAGGCGGTTGCGGTTTTCCAGCCGGGCGACAGAGGCGGAAGGCGCGTCAGCCCGCGCCACCAGACCATCCCAGCGCCACAGATCGCCCTCGCGTGTTACCAGGCGTTGTCCAGGCTTCAGCTTGGCCGCCGCTTCCTCGGCCTTTTCCGGCTTGATGACCCCGACAGCATCCAGACGCGCCTTCAGCACGTCCGGCGCCTCCACATGATCGGAAAGCGGTACGCATCCGCCGGGCAGATAATCCGCCTTGATCCCGGTCTGTGCCCAGTGGCGTGATTCTGATGCGTCCAGTGACGCGTCCAGGTCATCGCCGAGGGCTGCTGCCAAGGCCTTTTCATAGCCGGGGCGAGGCCGAACCGCATCAAGTGCAGGGGATGTCGTATCCTGCAGCGAGGCGGCCAGCAGGCGCTCCAGCGCCTGGACTTCACGCTCCAGGGCCTCGCGTTCGGACGAGAGATTGCGCCAGGTTTCGACGGCCGATTCGAGCGCCGTTTCCGCCTCGCTCCGTTGAGCTTCTGCGAAGGTCAGCGCATCACGGGCCTCGGACAGCGCCGTATCAGCTGCTTCGGCTTCCGACTGCGCCGCTTCAAGCGCCGACAGGGCCTCGGAGGCCCGCAGGCGATCCCGTTCGCTGGTGGCGGTCTCGATCTCGCGCGCAATCTGGTCCAGCCGGCTTTCATAGCGCGACAGATCCCGGCGGGCGGCTTCGATATTGGCGCGCTTTTCAGCGGCTTCGCGAGCGCAGTCGTCGAGGATGCTTTCCTGTTCCTGACGAAAGGCCTCGGCCTGATTGGCGCGCTGGTCGGCTTCGGCGAGGGCAGCGCTTTCGCGCTCGATTTCACCGTCGAGAGTCTTCATGGCTGCCGCAGCCTCGTCGCGGCTGACTTCAGCGTCCTCGGCAATCTGGCTTTCCCGCTCGCGCGTCGAGGCAAGTTCACGCAGCCGGCTTTCCAGCTGGGAGATCATCCGCTCGACATCAGCCGCGTCACGCTCCAGCAAATCACGTTCGCGCTCAAAGCGGCGCAGCGTCGCTGCCGCTTCGGCTTCGGCCTGCCGCGCCGGTTCCCGGGCCGCGGCAAGAATTTCGGCCTGCGTCCGGGCTTCGGCGGCGGCCCGGGTCGCGTTTTCCGCGGCGTCGCGTTTTTCTTCCAGCGTGGCTTCGGCTTCTTCCACTGCACTGGCGGCTTCCCGCCAGCGGTTCAGCCAGACAGCGGCTTCCAGCGTCCGGATCGACGCGGAGAGTTGGCGATAACGCGAGGCCTGACGGGCCTGGCGCTGTAGGGATCCATG
>NZLV01000149.1 GCA_002694345.1 Maricaulis sp. | reverse complement strand
TGACATGGAGCGGGCGCTCAAAGGATTGGCGCGCCTCTTCGGTGTCCTCAACGATGAATTCATTGATGCCATGGACCAGGGCATGACGGATGCGATCGGCGACCGGAGCCTCGCGCCATTTCAGGTCACGCTCCTTGGTCTTGCCGCCCCCCTGTCCACGCCAGGCTTCAGCCGCTTCCAGCAGGCGGTCGGTCGCATCATCACGGCGATTGAGGATGACATCCTCGACCAGATCGCGCAGCTCCGGCTCGATATCGTCATAGATGTCGAGCTGGCCGGCATTGACGATCCCCATATCCATCCCCGCCTTGATGGCGTGATAGAGGAAGACCGAGTGCATGGCCCGGCGCACCGGCTCATTGCCCCGGAAGGAGAAGGAGATGTTGGAGAGTCCGCCAGAAACGTGACAGCCGGGCAGGTTCTCTCGGATACGGCGCGTCGCCTCGATGAAGTCGACGGCGTAATTGTTGTGCTCCTCGATCCCGGTCGCCACGGCGAAGATGTTCGGATCGAAGATGATGTCTTCCGGCGGAAATCCGATTTCGTCGACCAGGATCCTGTAGGCCCGCTGGCAGATCTCGAACTTGCGGTCGGCGGTATCGGCCTGGCCGGTTTCGTCGAAAGCCATCACGATCACGGCGGCGCCATAGGACAGGCAAGCCTGGGCCTGTTCGCGGAAGATGGTCTCGCCCTCTTTCAGACTGATCGAATTGACGATGGCCTTGCCCTGGACGTTCTGCAGCCCGGCCTCGATCACCTCCCATTTGGAGCTGTCGACCATGACCGGAACGCGCGCGACATCCGGTTCGCCGGCAATCATGCGCAGGAAAGTGGTCATGGCCTCGACACTGTCGAGCAGACCCTCATCCATGTTCACATCGATGATCTGGGCGCCGTTCTCGACCTGCTGCCGGGCCACGGACACAGCTTCGGCGTAGTCACCCTCTGTGATGAGTTTGCGGAAACGGGCCGAGCCCGTGACATTCGTCCGCTCGCCGACATTGACGAAGCTGGGTACCGATTGGGTCATGAAATTCGGGTCTCAGGCTGAGAGCTCAAAGGGTTCCAGGCCGGACAGGCGCATGGCCCGTTCGCGCTTGGCGGGCCGACGGGGCTGCACGTCTTTGACGGAGCGGGCGATGGCGCGGATATGGGCTGGTGTCGTGCCGCAGCAGCCGCCGAGAATATTGACCAGGCCATGCTCGGCCCATTCGGACACGAACCCGGCGGTCTGGTCCGGCTGTTCGTCATACTCGCCCATGTCATTGGGAAGGCCGGCATTGGGATAAGCGATGATGCGCGTATCCGCGAGCCGGGCGATCTCCGCGATATAGGGGCGCATTTCCTCGGCCCCCAGCGCACAATTGAGGCCCACGGCCCACGGACGCGCATGGCGAACGGAATACCAGAAGGCTTCCGCCGTCTGGCCCGACAGCGTCCGGCCGGAGCGATCCGTGATCGTGCCGGAGATCATGATGGGGATATCCTCGCCGGTGGCCGCCCGCAGATCCAGTAGCGCCTTGATCGCCGCCTTGGCGTTGAGCGTGTCGAAGACGGTCTCGATCAGGAAAAAGTCGACAAGCTCGGCCATCGCCGCCGCCTGGTCGTAATAGGCTTGGCGCACGGCCTCGAAATCAATGTCCCGATAGCCCGGATCATTGACATCGGGCGAAATGGACAGGGTCTTGTTGGTCGGCCCGATCGCGCCCGCGACCGCGCGGGGAATACCGGTTTCAGCCTCGACCGCATCGGCCGCCTCTCGAGCCTGGCGCGCGCCTTCACGGGCGATCTCGTCCGCCAGGCTCTGCATGTTGTAATCGGCTTGCGCGATTGTGGTCGCCGAAAACGTGTTGGTTTCTACAATATGAGAACCGGCCTGGAAGTAAGCCCGGTGGATCGCCTTCACCGACTCCGGAGCCGTGAGATTGAGGATGTCGTTATTGCCCTTGATGGACGAAGCCCAATCAGCGAAGCGATCGCCGCGATAACCGTCTTCATCCAGTCCGAGATCCTGAATCTGGGTCCCCATGGCACCATCGAGGATCAGCACAGACTCTTTTGCCAAGGCTTCCAGTGCCGCGATACGGTCCTGCCGGGTCATGATCACGCCGCCTTTGCCGATTTGGGTTTGGCACCGAGAAGATGGCAGGTCGACAACGCCAGACCGGCCCGGTTCAACGTGTAGAAGTGGAAGTCGCGCACGCCCTCAGCCGCCAGCTTCTGGCACAGCTCGGCCGCCACATTGGCCGTGACCAGTTCGCGCGTTTCCGCGTCATCATCCAGTCCGGAATAGAGCTCGTGCAGCCAAGCCGGCAGCGACGCGCCACACAGGCCCGCAATCTTCTTGAGACCATTGAAATTCGGCTGCAGCATGATGCCCGGCACGATTGGCATGGTGACGCCGCCAGCACGGGCCCGTTCCAGAAAGTTCAGATAGACAGCAGGTTCGTAGAAGAATTGCGTGATCGCACGATCCGCCCCGGCATCCTGCTTGGCCTTGAGGAAGGCGATCTCGGCCTCCCAGCCCTGGCTTTCCGGATGCAGTTCCGGATAGCAGGAGACGGAAACCTCGAAACACTTGCCGAGTTCCGGACGATGCGCGCGAAGGCCTTCCACCAATTCGACCGAATTGCGGAAACCATCCGGATGCGGCTCAAAACGGGCCCCCATGCCTTCAGGCGGATCCCCGCGAAGGGCGACGATGTGTTTCACACCGGCCTGCCAGTAGTCCTCGGCCACAGCGAGCACTTCTTCCTTGGTGGCTGAGACGCAGGTCAGATGCCCGGCAGGACGCAGTCCGGTTTCCTGGGCAATGCGCTTGACCGTGCCGTGCGTCCGCTCACGCGTCGAACCACCGGCACCGTAAGTCACCGAAACAAAGGCCGGATCGATCGGCTCGAGCCGCTGCACCGTCTCCCAAAGCCGCTCCTCCATCTTCTCCGTCTTGGGCGGAAAGAATTCGAAGGAAACGGTGAGCCCGCTATCACGATCAAGGGTCTTGTCGACGGCATTCATGGCGCAATCCGATGGCTTCTTCACGCAGGGCGCTGCTTCACACCCAGATTCACATTGAGACATAAAGATATCTTTATGTCATCGAATTTTCCTGTCAGGTCAACGCTTTTTGGCTGCATCAAATGCGCCAGAGCTCAAGACGCTTGCATCTCAGCCGCGTATCTGATCTATCCGGGGCACGATATAAAGCGATCTTTATATGAGGTTACGCCAGTGAGCAGAGAATCCTATATCTTCACGTCTGAAAGCGTGTCCGAAGGCCATCCGGATAAGGTGTGCGACCGCGTCTCTGACACGATTGTCGACCTCTTCCTGTCCAAGGACCCCGAAGCCCGAGTGGCCTGCGAGACCCTGACCACCACGAACCAGATCGTGCTGGCCGGCGAAGTTCGTTGCGCGGCGGAAATCAATGATGACGAGATCGAGCAGGCTGCTCGCGACGCCATCCGCGATATCGGCTATGAGCAGGACGGCTTCCACTGGCAGAAGTCCAACTTCCAGAACTTCCTGCACGAGCAATCGGCGCACATCGCCCAAGGCGTTGACGCCGCCGGCGACAAGGATGAAGGCGCGGGCGACCAGGGCATCATGTTCGGCTATGCGTCGGACGAGACCCCGGCCTTGATGCCGGCCCCGATCCAGTATTCCCACGAAATCCTCAAGCGCATGGCTGCGCTGCGCAAATCCGGCGAACGTCCGGAGTTCGAGCCGGATGCCAAGTCCCAGGTGACGCTGCGCTATAAAAACGGCGTGCCGGCTGGCGTGACCTCCGTGGTCGTGTCGACCCAGCACAAGGACGGCCTGACCCAGGCGGATATTCGCGAACTGGTTCGCCCGGTCGTCGCGGAAGTCCTGCCGGAAGGCTGGTTCCCGCCGGAAGAGGAATTCTACGCCAATCCCACCGGCACCTTCGTGATCGGCGGTCCGGACGGCGATGCCGGCCTGACTGGCCGCAAGATCATCGTCGACACCTATGGTGGCGCGGCCCCGCATGGCGGCGGCGCCTTCTCGGGCAAAGACCCGACGAAGGTTGACCGCTCGGCGGCCTATGCCTGCCGCTACCTGGCGAAGAATGTGGTGGCTGCCGGCCTGGCCAAGCGCTGCACGATCCAGGTGTCCTATGCGATCGGCATCTCCAAGCCGCTCTCGCTTTATGTCGACCTGCATGGCACCGGCCAGATGGACGAAGCCAAGCTGGAAAACGCGCTGCTGGACATGGTCGACCTGACGCCGCGCGGCATCCGGACCCGGCTTCAGTTGAACCGTCCGATCTATGCCCGCACCGCGGCCTACGGCCATTTCGGGCGAACGCCGGACAGCGATGGCGGTTTCTCCTGGGAGAAAACCGACCTGGCCGACGAGCTTCGCAAGCTCGCTTGATTTGAAGAATTTCCGGGGCCGGTCTGACCGGCCCCGTTCTTGACAGACCCTAGACGACACAGAGGACCTGAAGGTCATGACGCAATTTGCTGCGGACAAGCCGTACATCGTGAAAGACATCTCGCTGGCCAAATGGGGCCGCACCGAGCTGGATATGGCCGAGATCGAAATGCCGGGCCTGATGGCCCTGCGCGAGGAGTTCAAGGACAGCCAGCCGCTGAAAGGCGCACGCATCGCCGGCTCCCTGCACATGACCGTGCAGACCGCCGTGCTGATCGAAACGCTGACGGCGCTGGGTGCCGAGGTCCGCTGGGCTTCGTGCAACATCTTCTCCACCCAAGACCACGCCGCTGCCGCCATCGCCGAAACCGGCGTGCCGGTCTTCGCGACCAAAGGCGAAACCCTGGAAGAATACTGGGATTATGCCGACGCCATCTTCCATTGGCCGAACGGCGAAACCGCCAACATGATCCTGGACGATGGTGGTGACGCCACGCTCTACCTGATCCTGGGCGAGAAGGCCGAAGCCGACCCGTCCCTGCTGGATCACCCGAAATCGGAAGAGGAAACCGCCCTCTTCGCGCAGATCAAGAAGCGCTATGAAGCCACCCCGGGCTGGTTCACCAAGGCCAAGAACGCCATCCAGGGCGTGTCCGAAGAGACCACGACCGGCGTGATGCGCCTCTACCAGATGTCCAAGCGCGGCGAGCTGCCCTTCCCGGCCATCAATGTGAATGACAGCGTCACCAAGTCGAAATTCGACAACCGTTATGGCTGCCGCGAAAGCCTGGTGGACGCCATCCGCCGCGGCACGGACGTGATGATGGCCGGCAAGAAGGCCGTCGTCTGCGGCTATGGCGATGTCGGCAAGGGTTCTGCCGAATCCCTCGCAGGTGCCGGCGCCCGCGTCTATGTGACCGAGATCGACCCGATCTGCGCCCTGCAAGCCTGCATGGACGGGTTCGAGGTTGTCCGCCTGGAAGACGTTGTGTCCGACATGGACATCTTCGTCACCGCCACCGGCAACAAGGACATCATCACCGTCGACCACATGCGCGCCATGAAAGACATGGCGATCGTCTGCAATATCGGCCACTTCGACAATGAAATTCAGGTCGAGAGCCTGAAGAACTTCAACTGGACGAATGTGAAGCCGCAGGTCGACCTGGTCGAATTCCCGGATGGCAATCGCATCATCCTCCTGTCCGAAGGCCGCCTGGTGAACCTTGGCAACGCCACCGGCCACCCGTCCTTCGTGATGTCCTCCTCCTTCACAAACCAGACGCTCGCCCAGATCGAGCTCTGGACGAAGGGTGATGAGTACAAGAATGACGTCTACATCCTGCCCAAGCACCTGGACGAGAAAGTGGCCCGCCTGCACCTCGACAAGCTGGGCGCGAAGCTGACCGAACTGTCCACGGATCAGGCCGACTATATCGGCGTGCCGCAGGCCGGTCCGTTCAAGGCCGAGCACTATCGCTACTAGGCCAGAGGCGATCACCACAAGAAACAGGGGCGCCGGTTTCCGGCGCCCCTTTTTTGTGCCGGAAAACCAAAATCAGCGAGCCGGAACGGCCTCAATCCAGGCCAGCGCAGCATTGAGGTCGGTAAACGCACTCACGCGCCGCCCGGAGGAATGAGCAACGGTCGTGACAATCATCGACACGATTCCCTGGTCCTCTTCACGCGACACGAAGGCCAGCCGGGCTCCGGGCAGGAGATCTCCGACCAGCGCTTCGACATTCACGATGATATCGACGGGCTCTGCCTCGATCCGGGCGGCAGCGATATCAATGATCGCCCCCTTGGCCTTGTGAGCATTCGCCACGGATTTCAAATCCACCCGCGACGCGGCGATCTCAGCCGTATCAACCGCGCCTTCATGGGTCAGCACCGAGGCGCCATGACCGGCTTCATGATGAACCTTGTAGACCATATCTGTCCGCAGGACGCTTCAATCAGGTTGTGAACTGATACCAAGAAATTCGACATCCGTCAGCACGGCATCAAGACGCTCATCGTGCGGCTCTGCCGGCAAGGTCTCCAGGACTTGCTCGGCATAGGCGAGGCCGATAGCCAGAACCGCGCCCGTGCGGCGCAGCGCCTGCAGGGTCCGGTCGTAATAGCCCTTGCCAAAGCCCAGCCGATTGCCGGCCAGGTCCGCCCCCACCAGCGGCACGAGCACGATGTCCGGCCTGACCTCCGCGGCCTCCCGCAGGGGCTCCTCGACACCGAAACGCCGGCGCTCCAGTGAATCGCCGTCCGCATAGGCGTGAAAGCTCAGCCCGCCCTCTCCTTCCGGCATGACCGGCAGGGCCAGACGCGCACCGGCCGCGACCAGCATGCGCATCAGCGGACCGGGATCCATTTCTCCGGGCAGGGGCCGATAGGCCGCGATGACGCGATTGACCACCAGTAGGTCAGCCGGCCAATGGTGAACCAGCTTCACGGCGCCATCAGGCCGGGCCTGCGCTGCTGTGCGGCGCGCCGCCAGCAGGCGGCGGCGGAGCTCGGACTTGGGATCAGGGGAAGGCAAGGTGTGGCGGCTCCACTTGCGCCGTCAGCGCGTGTGAATCCCCACAGACCCGACTAATCAGGTGGGCACCGCTTATCAGGGACCACGGTCCCAAACAGAGGCAGTTCCCTCGTGGAGAGTTACGGTCAGCGGGATTTACGCCCCAGTCGCACGCAGCAGATGACCGCCACATCCCTATTTGGCGCTTATCCGGCGCGTTCTCAAGCGCGCGCTTCTGCAAGATCTGCGTTCGTAGACAGTTCGGGCTCACCTGAGTCCCCGTTTTCCAGGCTGTCAGCGAAACGATCCAGGCGCTCCGCGATCTGCAGGACATGACGGGCGAGACGATCCCGGTCAGCCGCCTGCACTGTGGCGCTGCCGCTGCGCTCGCGGCGCAAATGCTCGACATGGGATTCAAGCGCCTCGACCCGACGCTCGGCATCCTTCTGTTCATCGACCAGCATCAGGGCGGCCATCAACAGGAGACGCAGATCACCGATCTGGCCGACTTGAGACGCGATGGTGCCGACGCGGCGGTCCAGCGTCTGGGCGAGTTCCTTGAGATAGGCTTCCTGACCGTCTTCGCAGCCAATGGTGAATTCGCGCCCGTTCAGGGTGACGGAGACTTTCGACATTACTCCGCCTCCTCCTGCATCATCAGGCGCAGATCACCGATGGCGCGGTCCAGCGCATCAGACGCCTCCTGGGCGGCCTGATGCAGCGCGGCCTCGCGGCCTTGGGCCTCGTCGAGTGCGGCGGCCAGGCGCGACCGGTCATCATCGGCATCCCGGGACTGGGCGGCTTCGAGCTCGGCCCGTTCGGCGCGCGCGCGCAAGTGTCCGGCCAGGCCCTCGACACGCGACATCGCTCCGTCGAGACGGGTGATAGCCGCCTGAAGCGGATCCTCGCTGACATCAGAGCGCACGTTCATACGCATAGAATCCACTGCGTTGCCCCAAAGTTCAAGCAAACTCTGAACTTCATCCACGGAGTGCCTGACTCTACGGACAATGAAACCCGTGAAAGACGGCGAGAATGAGTCCGGCGCATCGATCCGCGTCCGACACCATCCTGCTTGATTGACCTGAGGCCCGGCGCGGTCCAAACAATCGAGGTCCCCCAGCTGCAAGAGCCCTCCGGAATTTCATGTTCAGCCTGCCCGACTGGGCCTTCTATCCGATAGCCGCCGCTGCCTGCGCCGCCATGATTGGTGGAGCGCTGAGCTTGGGTGAGTCCACCTATCGCACGCCCGAGGAAATCCGGAGCGAAGGCCTGACCTTCGAAGGCGACAGCCTGAACGGGATCACCACCGGCAACGGGCTGAGTGTGGAATTCCTGGCCGAAGGCGACACGCAATTCCTGCGCATTCAGGCTGAACGCGGACCGCTGGACGGCCTGCAATCTGCCGGCGCCTTTTTCGCGCTGACGCCAGAGGAGCTGACGGCCCTGGCCGGGCACCGCGTCCGGATCACCGTGCGGGCCCGCAGCGCGGGCACCCAGCCGGCCGAGGGCGTCCGCGTGAACTTCTTCCTGCCGGGCATCGGCCAGGATTCCTGGCGCCGGGAAGTCCTGTCGGACGCGTTCACCGATATCGTCTTCGACTCCGCGCCAAGCAGCTGCTCCTGGGATTATGGCTATATCGGCTTGTGGCCGG
>NZLV01000148.1 GCA_002694345.1 Maricaulis sp. | reverse complement strand
TCCTGCACGGTCAGGGCTTCGCGATTGCCATCCGCATCAACGGCCCAGGCTTCCGGTGCAGGGCCGTCGAACTGGAAAATCACGGTCTTGAAGTCCGGGGCGAAGAGGGCGGCCACGCCGGCCGCCCGGCGGACAGCCCGATTGGCCTGCTCCAGTCCGGTGACCAGATCCTGGCGCGACGGGGTCTGCCAATCCTCTCCGGCATAGGCGAATTGCATGGACATCGACATGGTCCGGCCCGGCTGGTCTGTCCAGACATTCGGGTCGGTTTCCAGGATTTCAGCGGCAGGTGGGTTGGCGACCAGGCCATCTGCTCCAAGCTCGATGTCCACCCGGTCGTCACTCCACTCATACCACAGGCCGATCTCGTCGCCGGGCACGCCTGTGGAGGACTGTACGATATAGTCGAGCCGGAAGTGCGAGCGGTCTTCCTCGTCCAGGGCCAGATAGGTTTCGCGATGCGGGAACAGCATCGAGACCGGGCCCGCGACCCGGCCTTCCACCTCCTGAGCCACGGCCGGGGCCGTGGTCAGGAGAAGAAGGCTGGCAATCAGGGCTCTCATTCGGCCGCCGGCTTGCGGAAGAGAAGGGTCATCCGGTCACTCTCGCCGATGGCGTCAAACTGCGCCCGGTCGAAATCAGTTGCGTCCTCACCGTCACGCGGGGAGCGGCGGGTCGGCGGCAGGGTCCAGACACCATAGGGGTGATCGGCCGTGTCAGCCGGGTTGGCATTGATCTCCGACGCTTCCACGAACTCGAAACCGGCTTCCTCGGCCAGGGCGATGACATAGTCCTGCTGGACATAGCCGCTACCGGCCATCGGGTCCTGCTGGCGGGTCGAGGGCAGACGGTGTTCGACAACCCCCAGAACGCCGCCCGGGCGCAGGGCTGCGTGGAATTCGGAGAAGGCCAGCTCTGCCGTGCCGCCGGCCATCCAGTTGTGGATGTTGCGGAAGGTCAGGATGGCGTCGACCGAATCGTCCTCGACGACGAGGCCTAGCTCGGCATTGAAGTCCGCGATCACCGGCTCGCCATAGGCCGGAATGTCGGAAATGCGGGCTTCGAAATTGGCGCGCGAGCGGCGGCGATAATCGCTTTCCGAGCCGGCCGGGAAATGGGCCGCGACATAGGTGCCGCCATTGGCGGAGATCCACGGCGCGAGCACGTCGGAATACCAGCCGCCACCGGGCCAGATCTCGACCACGGTTGAACTCGGATCAATGCCGAAGAATTCCAGCGTCTCGGCCGGGTGCCGCCAGCTGTCACGTTCTGCGGCCGCGCCGCGCCAGTCAGCCGCCAGAACCGTCGACAGGTCCGCATAATCGACGACCGGTTCGGTGGTTTCCGTCTCTGCCGGTTGTGCCGTGTCCATGGCGGTGTCCGTGATCGGTTCTTCCGACGGATTGCCACAGGCGGACAGGCTCAAGAGCGCAGCGGCGGACAGGCTGCCCAGAAAAATGGAACGCATGAATTCAATCTCCCTCAACGTGGCTCCAGTCCTAGCCAAGCAGAAAGATTCAGGCAATCGCCAGCAGGGGGCTTGCGGAACACATTTGCGCTACCCAATTAAGGCTCACGGGTCGCCGTTGAGGGGCCCGGAAAAGCGGCTGTGGCCCTTGTGGGACAGCCAGTCAGAAACCGCCCGGCGCGCCCGGGCCTGTTTGTCGCTCAAGAGAGGATGGACTGACCATGCGTACTGTTGATTTTACCCCGCTTTATCGTTCGATCGTCGGCTTTGACCGCCTCGCGGACATGATGGATTCCGCGACCAAGATCGAATCCCAAGGCTACCCCCCCTACAACATCCAGCACGTGGACGAAGACGAGTATCTGATCGAGCTCGCCGTCGCTGGCTTCGGTGAGGAAGATCTCACTGTGGAAGTCCAGGAAAACGTGCTGACCGTGTCCGGCCGCATTTCCGAAAAGGATGGTCAGGATGAACGCCGTTTCGTGCATCGCGGGATTGCCGAGCGCGCCTTTGAGCGCCGCTTCCATCTCGCCGATCATGTCGAGGTGACGGATGCCGGCCTGAAAAATGGGCTCCTGGCCATTCGTCTTGTGCGTGAGATCCCCGAAGCGGCCAAGCCGAAGCGGATCACGATCCAGTCCGGCCCGGGCAAGACCAAGGCCAAGCTGATCGAAGGCGGCAAGACCAAAGCCGCCTGATCACGACGTCTACTCACGTATCCCTTCGAAAAACTGGCGGCGGACCCAAGGGTTCGCCGCCTTTTTTCATGTCATTTTCTGATGGATCAGGCTGCGTCGAGGTCGACCACGCCTTCGAGGGAGCCAGCGTTTTCCCGGAATTCGCCATCGACGCTGGCACCCGTGAAGCACGACCCCTGGAACAGGGCGCGCCGGGCATCAGCGCCATCGAGCCGGGCATAGGAGAAATCGCCGCCGGTGGCCTTGACCTGTCTCAGGTCGGCGCCCCGCAGATCGGTGTAGCGGGCCCGCACGCCGGACAGCGAGGCGGGAAAGACCCGGTCGCCTTCCAGAAGAAGCGGACCGAGCTGGCAGTCCCGCAAGTCGGCATTCGACAGGTTGGCGCCGGTCAGATCTGCGCCGCGCAGGTCGGCGCCACGCAGGGAGACCATGCGCAGATCCGCTTTTTCCAGGCGGGCGCCCTGCAGCTGGGCACCTTCGAGATCAAGTCCGTAGAGGGTCGCGCCGCGGGCATGGAAGGCTGTCAGGGTCTTGCCGGCCAGGGAGGTCAGGCCACGCAGGTCGGTCCCGTCGAACAGGGAGGGCTTGCCCTCGGCTCCGTTCGTGTCGCACCACTTCACGTGTTCAGCGATCTGGTCGGCGACCGGGCTTTCGAGGTCCTTGACGTCAATGCCGACAGCTTTGTCCGTCAGGGCGCCCTCGGTGTTCATCCGGTCTTTCTTGGCCATCATCATCTTGGTGCCGACCAGGACGGTCTGGGAAAAGTCTGTGTCCGACAGGTCTGCGCCTGACAGGTCGGCACCTTCCAGATTGGCTCCCTGGAAGCTTGATCCGCGCAGATTGGCCCGGATCATCCGCGTGCCCAGAAGCATGGCATCGGTGAAGTCGGCCTTTTGTGCCGTGATGCCGGCCATCTTCGAACGCGACAGGTTGGCGCCGGTGAAATTGGCCGTGCCGGCATCGTTCTCCTGCGTCTTGTGGGACAGGATGGACAGACCCTTTTCCTTGTCGACCTGGGCGATTGCACCTTCGCGCATATCGGCCTCGGTCAGGTCCGCGCCGGTCAGGTTGGCACCGCGCATGATGGCCCCGCGCAGATCGGCCCGCCGCAGGCAAGCGCCTTCCAGATTGGCGCGGCGCAGGTCGGCCGCAAAGAAGACCGAACTGTTCAGCGTACAGCCGGACAGGTTCGCGCCGCGCAGCACGGCGCCGGAAAAGTCGGCGTCGGACAGGTCGCGATTGGAGAGGTCCAGGTTTTCGAGAACGCAATAGGACAGGCTGGCCCGGGCGCCGCCGGATTGTCCGGACCAAAGGCGCTCATGACGCTCGCAGACCAGGTCCAACTGGGCCTGGGTGAGAATCTTGAACTCGATCTTGCGGCCGTGCATCGGCGTGGTCCTGTCGGTAGATATCAAAGAACCACGTTATAGTCAGAGGGTTAATACGCGGTGTTTTCCGTGTCATGCGGTATGCGGGCACGCCCTGACTGCAGAAGGTCTTCAGCCAGAGGGGTGTCCGGTTCAACCCGGACCCGGTTTCGTCCCGCCCGGCCCAGCTCCGTCAATCGCCTGTCGATCAGGGCACCATCATCCGGATCGAGCGTCGCGTCATAGCCGCGCCGAGGCCTGTCGACATAGACCATCGGCAGGCCGGTTTTCAGCCTGTGGAAGAAGCCCGCATAGAGAGCGTTCGCCTCTGTCTGCATCAGGCCGAGCTCAACGGTGATGCCCGCCGCTTCCAGAATGGCCAGGCCGCGCCCGGACACTTCAGCATATTCATCCTGGCAGGCGACCACGACCCGGTTGACGCCGGCTTCGACCAGTCCTTCCGCGCAGGGCGGGGTTTGCCCGTAATGAGCGCAGGGCTCCAGCGTCACATAGGCAGTGGCACTCCGGGCCGCGTCGCGCGCCGCATCAAGCGCCACGCGCTCGGCATGCGGTCGGCCGCCATCCTGCGTCGCCCCTGTTGCGATCAGATGCCCGTCGCGAACCAGGACGCACCCGACTGATGGATTGGGAGCCGTTCGGCCCTGCTGGCTCCGGGCCAGGGCCACGGCCAGGCTCATCCAGCGCAGGTCGTCGGTCCGGTCCATGCTCAGGGCAGGGGCGGCAGGGTTTTGGCGCGGCTTTCGTCCAGATAGCGGGCGGAGCGGATGCTCAGCCCGTCATCCGCCAGATCGATCAGGAGCGGATTACCCGTCGGGACTTCAATGCCCATGATGTCGGCATCGCTGACCTTGAAGAGGAGTTTCACCAAAGCACGCAGGCTGTTGCCGTGGGCCGCGACAATCAGGTCTTCACCGGATTCAAGGTGCGGCAGGATCTCGCTGGTCCAGTAGGGCTCGACCCGATCCAGGGTGAGTTTCAGGGACTCGGCCCCGGGCAGGAATTCGCGCGGCACATCTGCATAGCGCGGGTCATTCACCGGGTGATATTCATGGTCCTCGGCCAGTTCCGGTGGCGGGGTGTCGAAGGAGCGGCGCCAGATATGGACCTGTTCCTCACCATGCTTGGCCCGGGTTTCGTCCTTGTCGAGACCGGCCAGTCCGCCATAGTGGCGCTCATTCAGGCGCCAGGACTTTTCCTCGGGAATCCACAGCCGGTCGAGACCTTCCAGGGCGTAGTGCAGGGTCTTGATCGCGCGCTTGAGCACCGACGCATACGCCCGGACCGGCTTGAACCCGGTCTCGGCGAGAAGCGTGCCGGCCCGCTGGGCCTGCGCGACGCCTTCTGCCGTCAAGTCGACATCCACCCAGCCGGTAAAGCGGTTCTGCAGGTTCCACTCACTCTGGCCATGTCGGATGAGTGCGAGTTGCGGCATGTCGATTCTCCCCATGGAATAGTCCGCGAGCGATAGCCCGGCTGACCGGGCAGGGCAAGCAGGACAGGCGAGAGGGATGCATCTGGGGACGCAGGGCTATCCTGGAAAAGTTTCACGTATCCAGCTGCTACGGCTTGTGGTATTATGCATCTGTTGGAAGTTCAGGGTCAGCGTACCGAGTGGTTAGCGTCCCAGACTGGACCCACTCATTGCGTGATCCGTGACAGACGAGCCTGCCCTCACCCGGAAGGGTTCGTCTCCGCATTTGCGGCGCAAATGAATGCCTGGTCCTCTCCGTCCCCCTTTTGGACCACGCAGAAAAGCCGCTCTGGCCGCGCACGTCTCTTCCCCGGACGTGCGCGGTTCTGGTATGGGAGCCCTTGTCCGTCCCGCAATCCCAGCCAGTTCAAGGACCTGTCCATGCCCGATTTCGATCCTGCCCGCTCCGCGCGCCATGTCATTGCCACGGAACGCGACGGGCTCGAGGCCTTGCACGCCTCGATCGGTGCGGCGTTCAGCGAAACCGTCAACCGGCTGCGGACCCTGACCGGGCGCGTGATCTGTGCCGGGGTGGGCAAGTCGGGGCATGTGGCGCGCAAGATCGCCGCGACGCTCGCCTCCACCGGTACACCCGCCTATTACGTGCACCCGACCGAAGCCAGCCATGGCGATCTGGGCATGATCGGCGAGGGGGATGCCGTTCTCGCCCTGTCCAAATCCGGTGAAACCAAGGAACTTGGCGATCTGATTGCCTATTGCCGACGTTTCGGTGTGCCGCTGATCGCCATGACGGCCAAGTCGGACAGCACGCTGGCTCGCGCGGGCGACTATTTGCTGGCCATCCCCGATGCGCCGGAGGCCTGTGGCGAGACCCGGGCGCCGACGACGTCCACGACATTGATGATGGCGGTGGGGGATGCCGTGGCTGTGGCCCTGCTGGAATCCCGTGGCTTTACTGCATCTGATTTCAAGACTTTCCACCCGGGTGGTGCCCTGGGCGCGGCGCTCGCTTCGGTCGGGGACATCATGCATGCCGGTGATGCCGTGCCGGTCATCAGTCAGGACGCGGCGATGAGCGAAGTCCTGATCGAGATGAGTTCCAAGAGTTTTGGTTGTATCGGCCTGCTGGATGGTCAGGACTGCCTCGCTGGGATCATCACGGATGGTGACCTGCGCCGCCATATGGGCGCTGACCTGGTCAACCGGCCCGCCCACGAGATCATGACCCGCAGTCCGAGAACCGGGCAGGCCGGCATGCTCGCGGCGGATGCGCTGCGCCAGATGACGGCTGGTGACATCAAGATCAGCCAGCTATTCATCGTCGATGAGGCCAACCGGCCGGTCGGCATCCTGCACCTTCATGATCTGCTGCGTGTCGGGCTGAGCTGAACCGGTTGTACCGGAAACGAGTCTGGCGAAGCGGGACGCCTTTGGCTATGGTTCTGAACCGCCAGTGATTTGATCGCGCCGGCGGCTAGTGATCAAACCCCGGCATGGGTTGCCCCGAAAATCGCTCGGCAACCTGGAGTGAGTATGCAGACGCCCTTGACCCTTCAGGTGAAACGCCAGCTGAGACCCTTTCTTGTGGTCCTGGCCGGGTTCACCCTGGCGTCCAATCTCCTTCTGCTTGTCGCGCCACTTTACATGCTGCAGGTCTATGACCGGGTGCTGTCGTCCGGCTCGCGGGATACCCTTGTCTGGTTGACGGTTCTGGCGGTCTTCCTGCTTGGCGTGTACGGCGCTGCGGAAGCCGGCCGACGCCGCGTTTGTTCGCTGGCGGGGGATGCGCTGGAGCAGATCCTGGCGCGTCGGGTGTTCACCCGTTTCGAGCAGGACACGCTGGGGCAGGCGTCCCTGGCACGGGACATGGGCGCGATTTCGCGCGTCCGCACGACGCTGCAAAACGGAGCCTTGCTGCCCTTCATCGATCTGCCTTTCACGCCGATTTTCCTTCTGGTTCTGTTTCTGGTGCATCCCGTGATCGGATTCCTCGGTCTGGGCGGCGGG
>NZLV01000147.1 GCA_002694345.1 Maricaulis sp. | reverse complement strand
GAACCCCCGACCCTCTCGGTGTAAACGAGATGCTCTCCCAGCTGAGCTAACCGCCCATTCCATCGGACCCGCCGGAGCGGGACGCGCTTTCTAGTCTGCCCGGGGGGCCGCAAGCAAGTCCCCGTCAGGCGCGTTTCGCAGCTTGGCACAAGAGGCCGGTCACAACGAGATCAATCTGGGCCAGGGCTTCCGCGACGGGATCACTGGCCCGGGCATTGGGGAGCCCCACCGTGATGATGCCGTGAACCGCAGCCCAAAGGGCCCGGGACGAGCGGGCGCGATAGTCGAATTCGTCAAATCCCGGTGCCTTCGCCAATTCATTGGCGACGATGTCCAGCAGATCATCTTCGATGTCGTGGTATTCCTTCGGCAGGGCCTCGCCGTGCCGGGCATTGAAGGTCAGCAAGGCGCTCCAGCGGGCATTCTGCGTGACCACGAACTCGATATAGGCCCGGCCCAGCACCATGAGACGGTCATGGACTGCGTCATCGGGCAGATTCGCCTTGGCCAAGGCGGCTTGGTGATGATCGGCGATGTCCTGATAGGTCTGGTAGTTCAGCTCCCGGATCAGATCTTCGATATCCCCGAAAAGCTTGTAGATGGAGCCAACGGACAGGCCGGCACGACGGGCGATCGCGCGCGCCTGCATCCCGCTCAGCCCCTCTTCAGCCAGCAATTGCCCTGCTGCCGCAAGCGCCTGCTCGCGAACTTCAGGTGTCAGACCCGGGCGGCCGCGCGGTCGCGGAGCCGTCCGGGTCTCGGTGTTCGGCGTCGTTCCCATGACCATCAAACTAGGCTGGTTTCAGGATGCGAACAATGTTCATTCGTCGCTTCGGTACGGCCTTATTCAGCCAGGCTGACGCGGTCGATCGCGTCGGCGGCATAGCAGCCGAGCAATTTGATCTCCCGCGTGTGTTCCTCCAGCACGGTCATGGACTCGCGGATAGCCTTGTCCTCGACATGGCCCTCCACATCCATGATGAACATCTCTTCCCAGGGATTGCCGGCAATCGGACGCGATTCCAGCTTCACCAGGTTGATGCCATTGTCGCGGAAGCCCAGCAGGGCATCGACGAGGCAACCCGGTGTGTCGCGCGTGGTGAACATCATGGAGGTCTTGCTCTCCACTTCCCGCGTCGGGAAGGAAGTCTTGCGACCGATCACGATGAAACGGGTGATGTTCTGCTCGTGGTCACCGATCCCGCGCTCCAGGATGTCCATGCCGAACAGGCGGGCCGCATCCTCACCGGCGACGGCACAGGCCGTGTCATCGGCTTCCAGGAGACGCTCCAGCGCGCGCGTGGTCGACGCGGCCATATGCGTTTCCAGCTCCGGATGGGAGGAGATGTAGCGGCGGCACTGGGCCAGCGCTTGCGGGTGGCCATAGACGCGGTTGAGACGCCCCTGCCCGCTCGCGCGGCCGACCAGGCAGTGATCCACACGCAGGAAGAACTCGCCGATGATCTGGGTCTTGGAATTGATCAGGATGTCATAGACCTCGTTGATCGAGCCGGTCGTGGTGTTCTCGATCGGAATCACGCCGAAATCGACTTCGGCATTTTCCACGGACCGGAAGATCGAGACGAAATCCCGCTTGGGCGACGGGACGACCGTCGCATTGCGCCGCTCGAAGACTTTCTGGGCTGCGATATGGCTGTAGCTGCCGGGCCCGCCGAGATAGGCGACGCTGGCCTCGTTGAGCTCCTCATTGCGCATGCTGTCAAAGCGTTCGCGCTGGCGGCGGATGGAGATTTCAAACAGGTCCTGGAACAGGTTCTCGACCAGCTTGTCCGGCACACCCTTGGCTCGGGCCAGTTCCAGGGCACCGCGCAGGACAGCCTGTTCCCGCTCCCGGTCGCGGACCGGCTGACCGCTTCGGGCCTTGGCTTCGAGGATCTCCTCGACCAGTTCCGACCGTCTTGCGATCGCCTCGATCAATTGCCGGTCGATATTGGAGATCTCTTCGCGGATCTCGTCCCGGCTTTTGCCACTCGCCATGATGCTCGTCCTTCAGTCAGGCAAAAGAAAAGGGCCTCCCCGTGGGGGAGGCCCTGGAAACTCGTCGCTTTCGCGCGCGTCAGCCGGCCACCGCCCCCATACGGGTTGCGTTGGTAAAATAGCCAGCAAAATAAAACGTCGCGAAAGTCATGAGGGCACCTTGGCGGCGGTTTTGCGCAAGGTCAATGCGCAAAAGCCGAAACTTGCAGCGGGTCGCGCAAGAATTATGTCGCAAGCCCAAAACCGGCAAAAAGGCTGGCAAAAAGAAAGGGGCGGTTTTCACCGCCCCTCACCTGTTCGGGACTGACCAGATCGCCTAGTGGGCGACGGCGGGCCCGCCTGCTTCACCCGATTGCTGTGACGCCAGGGAAGCCAGGGCCGCTTCGTCGGCCTCGGTCCACTCGACCGGCTCGACGGCTTCGGTCAGGGCGTGGCGCAAGACCTGATCAACGGTCTCGACCGGGATGATCTCCAGCCCGTCCTTCACATTGTCCGGGATCTCGGCGAGATCCTTTTCATTGTCCTGCGGGATCAGAACCGTCTTCACACCGCCACGCAGGGCCGCCAGGAGTTTCTCCTTGAGCCCGCCGATCGGCAGGACACGGCCGCGCAGGGTGATCTCACCGGTCATGGCGATATCCTTGCGCACCGGCACACCGGTCAGCACGGACACGATGGCCGTCATCATGCCGATACCGGCCGAGGGGCCATCCTTCGGCGTCGCGCCCTCGGGCACGTGCACGTGGATGTCCGACGAACGGAACACGGTCGGCTTGATACCCAGCGACGGGGCGCGCGACTGCACGAAGGAATTCGCCGCAGAGATGGATTCCTTCATCACATCGCGCAGATTGCCCGTGACCTTCATGTTTCCACGACCCGGCATGCGCACGGCTTCGATGGTGAGCAGGTCGCCACCGACTTCCGTCCAGGCCAGGCCCGTGACGATACCGACCTGGTCTTCCTTGTCGGTCTCGCCGAAACGGAATTTGCGGACCCCGGCATAGTCACCGAGATTGTCCGGCGTGATGGTGACGGTCGTCGCCTTGCCGCTTTCGATCTGACGAACCGATTTGCGGGCCAGATTGGCAATCTCGCGCTCCAGGCTCCGCACCCCGGCTTCGCGGGTGTAGTAGCGGATCAAGTCGCGCAAAGCGTCTTCATCCAGCGTCCACTCACCCTCTTTCAACGCATGGTTCTTCAGCGTTTTGGGGAGGAGGTGGCGCTTGGCGATCTCCACCTTCTCGTCTTCCGTGTAGCCGGCGATGCGGATGATCTCCATCCGGTCCAGAAGCGGCTGCGGCAGGTTGAGCGAGTTGGCCGTCGTCACGAACATGATGTCGGACAGGTCGTAGTCGACTTCCAGATAGTGATCGTTGAACGTGGCATTCTGTTCCGGATCGAGCACTTCGAGCAGGGCCGAAGCCGGGTCGCCGCGATAATCGGCCCCAAGCTTGTCGATCTCGTCGAGCAGGAAGAGCGGATTGGCCGCCTTGACCTTCTTCATCGACTGGATGATGCGGCCCGGCATGGAGCCGATATAGGTGCGGCGGTGACCGCGGATCTCGGCCTCATCGCGCACCCCGCCCAGCGACATGCGCACGAATTCGCGGCCGGTCGCCTTCGCGATGGAACGACCCAGCGACGTCTTGCCGACGCCCGGAGGGCCGACCAGGCACAGGATCGGGCCGCGCATCTTCTTGGTGCGCGCCTGAACCGCCAGGTGTTCCAGGATGCGTTCCTTGACCTTCTCCAGCCCGTAATGGTCGGAATCGAGAATGCCTTCGGCGCGGTTGAGATCATTCTTCAGGCGTTTGCGCTTGTTCCAGGGCAGCGCCAGGATCCAGTCCAGATAATTGCGCACGACGGTGGCTTCCGCCGACATCGGGCTCATCTGGCGCAGTTTCTTGAACTCGGCGTCCGCCTTGGTGCGCGCTTCCTTGGGCAGTTTGGCTTCGGCCAGGCGTTCTTCCAGCTCGGCGAGTTCCTCGCGGCTGTCATCGCCCTCACCCAGCTCGCGCTGGATCGCCTTCATCTGCTCATTGAGATAATATTCGCGCTGGGTCTTCTCCATCTGGCGCTTCACGCGCGAGCGGATCTTCTTCTCGACCTGCAGCACGCCGATCTCGCCTTCCATCAGGCCGAGCACGCGCTCGAGACGGCGGGTCACATCGGGCTCTTCCAGAAGCGCCTGCTTGTCCTCGATCTTGACCGCCAGATGGGCCGAGATGCTGTCAGCCAGCTTGGCCGCATCGGTGATCTGGGCCAGGGAGGCCAGCGCCTCCGGCGGCACTTTCTTGTTCAGTTTGACGTAGTCGTCGAACTTGGCCGCGACGGTGCGCATCAGCGCTTCCATCTCGGCATCCTCGCCCGCATCCTCGTCTACCACGAGACACTCGGCCTCATAGTAGTCCTCGCGGTCGGTATAGCCGGTGATTTCGACGCGGACGCCGCCCTCGACCAGGACTTTGACCGTCCCGTCGGGCAGTTTCAGCAATTGCAGCACGGAGGCGATCACACCCGTGGTGTGGATGGCGCCGGGTTCCGGCTCGTCATCGGACGCGCTCTTCTGGGTGGCCAGAAGGATTTGCTTGTCCGCCTTCATCACCTCTTCCAGCGCCTTGACGGATTTCTCGCGGCCGACAAAGAGCGGCACGATCATGTGCGGAAATACGACAATGTCCCGGAGGGGGAGAAGCGGAAGTGTCTTGGTATCGGACATTATAACTCCTGCGCACCCTTGGGCTCGGGCGCGGCGTGATCCGCAGATGACCCGCGGGATCGTGACTCAAAACCGGGTGAGGCAAGGGGCGGAACAATCCGCGACCGAAGCCTCACCCTTTCTGACTCAAAAGGTGGATACGCTGTGACCCGAAATCAAGCGCCGGTGCGCTTGTCGTCCTGACGTTCGGCATAGATGAAGAGCGGTTTGGCATTGCCCTCAACGACTTCGCCGTTGACGACAATCTCTTCCACGCCTTCCAGGCCCGGCAGTTCGAACATGGTCTCCAGAAGGATGCCTTCCATGATCGAGCGCAGACCACGGGCCCCCGTCTTCCGGGCGATGGCCCGGTTGGCGATGGCCTTGAGCGCATCTTCCGTGAAGGTCAGGCCGACGCCTTCCATCTCGAACAGGCGCTGGTACTGCTTGACCAGAGCGTTCTTCGGCTCGGTCAGGATCTGAACCAGGGCATCCTCGTCCAGGTCTTCCAGCGTCGCGATGACGGGCGGACGGCCGACGAATTCCGGGATCAGGCCGAACCGCAGGAGATCATCCGGCTCCACTTCGCGCAGGATTTCACCGGTGCGGCGTGCATCGGGCTCGCGCACATCGGCACCGAAGCCGATGGAGGAGCCCTGCCCACGCTGGGAAATTACCTTGTCGAGACCGGCAAAGGCGCCGCCGACGACGAAGAGGATATTGGTCGTGTCCACTTGCAGGAATTCCTGCTGGGGATGCTTGCGGCCACCTTGCGGCGGTACGGACGCGACCGTGCCTTCCATGATCTTCAGAAGGGCCTGCTGCACGCCCTCACCCGACACGTCACGCGTGATGGACGGGTTGTCGGACTTGCGCGAAATCTTGTCGATCTCGTCGATATACACGATGCCGCGCTGGGCGCGTTCCACGTTGTAATCGGCGGACTGGAGCAGTTTCAGGACGATGTTCTCGACATCCTCACCGACATAGCCGGCCTCGGTCAGCGTGGTCGCATCGGCCATCGTGAACGGCACGTCGAGGATGCGGGCCAGCGTCTGGGCCAACAGCGTCTTGCCGCAACCCGTCGGGCCGATCAGCAGGATATTGGACTTGGCCAATTCCACATCGGCATTCTGGGAGGCGTGATTGAGGCGCTTGTAGTGATTGTGCACGGCCACCGACAGCACGCGTTTCGCATGCGCCTGACCGATCACGTAATCATTGAGAACGTTGAAGATTTCCTGCGGGGTCGGAACGCCTTCCTTGGATTTCACCAGGGATGACTTGTTCTCCTCGCGGATGATGTCCATGCAGAGTTCGACGCATTCATCGCAGATGAACACGGTGGGCCCGGCAATGAGTTTGCGAACCTCGTGCTGGCTCTTTCCGCAGAAAGAGCAGTAGAGCGTGTTCTTCGACTCGCCGTCTGTGCCCGTCGTCTTACTCATGACAGCTCCAATTCAACCCGCAGGCACTTCATTGTGCCCGCTTTCGCGTTCAGCTTCCTGCAAAATCAGGGCCGAACTTTAGCGAAAGGTTTCCAACCCTGCTTATTCGATCACACAGAAGCAGTGGTAATCAACCACCAAAGCCTTCCGGATCGATCACGTCAGAGGTCAGGCCCCTTCCTTTTCGTCGGTTCCGCGGACGTCATGGACCTTGTCGATCAGGCCGAATTCCAGGCCTTCCTGTGCCGACATGAAGTTGTCGCGGTCCAGAGCCGCTTCGATTTCCTCATAGGTGCGACCGGTGTGGTGCACGTAGATTTCATTCAGCCGGCGCTTGATCTTCATGATGTCCGCCGCGTGGCGTTCGATGTCCGAGGCCTGGCCACGGAAACCGCCGGAGGGCTGGTGCACCATGATGCGCGCATTCGGCGTGGCAAAGCGCATGTCCTTCTCGCCGGCCGTCAGCAGGAGCGAGCCCATGGAGGCCGCCATGCCGAGGCAGATCGTCGAGACCGGGCTGCGGATGTACTGCATCGTGTCGTAAATCCCCAGGCCCGCCGAGACCACACCGCCCGGCGAGTTGATGTACATGGAGATTTCCTTCTTCGGATTTTCCGATTCCAGGAAGAGCAGCTGGGCGATGATCAGGCTCGCCATGTGATCTTCAATCGGACCGGTCACGAAGATGATGCGCTCTTTCAGCAGGCGCGAATAAATGTCGTAGGAGCGTTCGCCCCGACTGGTTTGCTCGACGACGATCGGAACCAGATTCATCGTCACGTCCTGGGGATCATACATGTCGCGCTCCTTGGGGTGGCGGCAGCCGGATGGCGCCGATTCACTTCAGACGGGTATTACAAATATTGCGGTGCCCGGGCCGGTGTGCAAGGCACGGTCTGCAGGAAGCCCTGCGCAAGCGCGGTTAATATCCCCGGACAATTGCACAAAAAGAAAACGCCGGTGCGAGAGCACCGGCGTTTTGCTGGGGTCTGAGAGGCGCCTATCAGGCGTCCTTCTTGGCCGCTTTCTTGGCCGGAGCCTTTTTCTTGGCGGCCGGCTTTTTCTCAGCGTCATCAGCCTTGGCGGCGGCTTTCTTGGCCGGAGCCTTCTTCTTGGCCGCCGGCTTCTTCTCGCCGTCTTCAGCCTTGGCAGCCGCCTTCTTCGCCGGGGCCTTCTTCTTGGCAGCCGCCTTCTTGGCCGGCTTGGCCGGAGCCTCGTCATCGTCCGAGTAGAGCGCATCCTTGGACACGGTCACATCGGTCACGGTGGCCAGCTCGAGGATGTAGTCGACGACCTTTTCCTCGTAGAGCGGGGCGCGCAGCTGAGCGACGGCCTGCGGGTTCTTCTGGTAGAACTCGACGACCTGGCGCTCCTGACCCGGATAGCGCACGGCTTCCTGGTTGATGGCGCGGGAGAGTTCTTCCTGGGACACGTCGACATTGTTGCGACGGCCGATCTCGGCGAGGACCAGGCCCAGACGCACGCGGCGATCGGCAATGCCCTTGTATTCGGACTTCAGCTCGTCTTCCGACTTGCCCTTGTCTTCTTCCTCGAGGTGGTCGTGCTCGATGGCGTGCTGGATTTCGCGCCAGATATTGTCGAACTCGGCTTCCACCATTTTCGGCGGCAGGTCGAAGGTATGGGCGGCATCCAGGGCGTCCAGCAGGTGACGCTTGGTCTTCAGGCGGGACTGCTGGGCGTGCTCACGCTCGAAGTTGGACTTCAGGGCGTCCTTCAGACCGTCCAGATCCTCCAGACCCAGGCGCTTGGCCAGTTCGTCGTCGATCTTGGCTTCGCCCGGGGCTTCAACACCCTTCACGGTCACTTCGAAGACGGCAGCCTTACCGGCCAGATGAGCGGCCTGGTACTGTTCCGGGAAGGTCACGTTGAGCTCGCGCTCTTCGCCGACCTTGGCACCGATCAGCTGTTCCTCGAAGCCCGGGATGAAGGCGCCATCGCCGATGGCGACGCGGGCGTCCTCGGCGGAACCGCCTTCAAACGGCTCGCCGTCCAGCTTGCCGACGAAATCGATGACGACAACATCGCCCTCTTCCGCCTTGGCGTTCTTGCCGCCCTTCTTGGCGGAGAACTCACGGTTCTCGGACGCCAGGCGCTCGAGCGCTTCGTTGATTTCCGCGTCCTCGACCTCGGCCACCGGACGGTTGATTTCCAGCTTCGCCGGATCGGCCGGCTCGAAATCAGGCATGATTTCCAGCGAGATCTCGAAAGTGAAGTCGGCCTTGCCGCCCATCACGTCCTTGGCTTCGCTGATGACTTTCACGTCCGGCTGGGTGGCCGGGCGGATCTTCTTCTCGTCGAGCGTCTTCTGGGTGGTTTCCGGAACCAGCTCGTTGAGCAGGTCACCCATGATGCTTTCGCCGAACATCTTGCGGATGTGGCTGGAGGGCACCTTGCCCGGGCGGAAGCCTTTCAGGCGGACTTCCGGACGGATTTCTTCGATCTTCGCATCCAGGCGAGCTTTCAGATCATCCTTCGGGAAGGTGATCTCGTAGGTGCGGCTCAAGCCTTCGGAGGATTTCTCGATGACGTTCATGGGTTGGCCTTAGATGTTACAGTTCGGGCGGATGCTATCCGCGAGCAAAAACGAGCGCGCGTTATGTCATGGGGATTCGTAGCGTGCAACGCTGTGGAGCGGTGGGACTGCATGGATTGCAGCAGCAAGCGCCGCGCGGCCTGCCTTGCCGGGGGGTTACAGGGCACCTCCTCGCCCACTCGCTTTGCTCGTAGGAGCGCTGCGGGTGGCCTGCCACCCGAAGCCCGCAGGGCGTTGGCCCCTGCCGGGGCATTCTCCGCCTGAAACCGATTCACAGGATCGATTTCCCTGCCTTCGGAAGACCGGCTTGGAATGGTGCGGATGAGAGGACTCGAACCTCCACGCCTTGCGGCACTGGAACCTAAATCCAGCGCGTCTACCAGTTCCGCCACATCCGCAGGTCCATATTCGCCTCATGACATGGGGTGCGCGCAGGTGCAAGCACGGCTCGCCGCCGCGGTGGCCGAAGCGCGCGCAGGCATTTAAATCCGGCATTAAGACGCAACCGGTTATCAAGGTTAAGCTGAAGCTGCCCGTTGGGACCGAGCCGTTGAATTCTGACTTGAAAACCCGTCTGAAGGCGGCGCTCGCCGGGCGTGATGACATTGATGTCGGACAGTTCAAACTGGTCGGGCTGAAGGAAATCCGTGAGGAAGCGGGCGATGCCTGGGCGCGGATCAAGGTGCGGGTCTTCACCGCTGCCGGCCAGCTGATCGAGCGCGAGCTGACCCCCAAGGATGTCGTGCTGCAGGCCGGCGACGGGTTCCTGATCGTGCTGGCAGATCCGGCGCTGATCGTCACCGACCGGTTGGACGAGATTGCCGAACGCCTGCGCGAATTCTTCCTCGGCTCGCCGGAGACCCAGACCATGAAGGTGCAAACGGGCACGGTGAAACTGGCCGCGGATGCGCTGACCGCCCTGGGCGAAACGCAGGCCCCGGCCGCTTCGGCCGCGCCGGCACGCGCCGAGCGTGAGCCGGGCCGGATCCCGCCCCCCTCTGCTGCCAAGCCCGAAGACCAGAGTGATGGCGCCCTGTCGGCCTGGTTCCGCCCGGTCTGGGATGGCCGCGAGCAACAGATCATGGGCAATGCCAGCCGCCCCAAGGTCTGGGTCGGTGGACGCGCCCTGGATGGACGCCGCGTCGCCGAGACCCGGATGGCGCCGGTCGACCAGGCCGCTCTGGACCATCTGGCCCAGACGTCCGGATTCGAGGCCTTGATGCGCTCGATCCGCGCCAAGAAACCAACCCAGATCTGCTTGTCCATCCATGCCGAGACCTGGGCCAGCCGCGAAGACCGGGCCCAGATCCTGTCGCGGTTCGAGGACTTGCCCGATACGGCCCGCAGCGCCTTCCTGGTCCGGTTCGACGGTATGGACGACAATGCCACGCGCACGGCCGCTCTCAAGGAGCTGGCAAAAACCGGTGTGGGCCTGATGGTGGAAGTCCCGTTCGGCGACATCGAACTGGATGACTTCGCGGATCTGGATGTCCGCCTGTTCGGCTGGCGCTGCAAACCGCCCTCCAACCAGAATTCGGCCGGACTGATGGACCATGACATGTCCGCCCTGAAACGCTTTGTCGATGCAGCAGCCCAATTGGGAGCCGACACCTATCTGCAGGATGTCCGGGACCTCTATGTGCTGAAAAATGCCCGCGATTCCGGCATCCGCTATTTCTCCGGCCAGGCGGTGATCTCGGATCGCCAGAAGCCGGCCCCGGCCCAGCCGCTGTCCATGGTCGACATCTACCGGACTCACAAGGCCGCCTAGACCGCCGGGCCAGACGGCTTACAGTCCCCCTCATGAGCGAAACAGACGAACGCACCCCGTTTGAATGGGAGGCCCGCTTCCGGGAGGATGACACCCCCTGGGAACGCGGAGATGTGCATCCGGCCGCCCGGATGTGGCTGGAAACCGGTGAGCTGAAAAGCGGGATGAGTGTGATCATTCCCGGCTGCGGACGCTGTCCGGAAGTGACCGCCCTGGCCCGGGCCGGGCTTGACGTCATCGCCGCGGATCTGTCGGAAACCGCCATTGCCTGGCAGCAGGGTCAGATCGCAGCCGAGAAGCTCTCCGCTGTCACCATCCAGGGCGACATCCTGAAGCCGGGGCATGGGGCCTGGTATCCCGATCAGCCGGTCGACCGGGTCTATGAGCAGACTTTCCTGTGCGCGATCCCGCCCCGCCTGCGCGAGGCTTATGAAGCCTCACTGATCAAATGGCTGAAGCCGGGCGGCAAGCTGCTTGCCCTGTTCATGCAGAAGGATGAGCGCGGCGGCCCGCCCTATGGCTGCTCGCTGGAGGCGATGCATGAGCTCTTCCCGGAAGAGCGCTGGATCTGGCCTGCGGACGATCATTTCATCGCAGTGCCGCATCCCAGTCTGAACGGGAAACCGGAACTGGCCGGTGCCCTCACCCGCCGCTAGGCCGGATCTTCCGCCACCGGGCTTTCCTCGACGACCGGCGTCTTGCGCTGGCGCGCCTTGCCGTGCTTGGCGGTCATCTTGGCCCGGGTGAAGACGAAGAGCGCGGTCAGGGAGCCGGCCAGGATATTGGCTGCGGCAATGCCCATGATCACACCCTGGGGCGTGTTGAAAACGTAGGAGCCGACCAGGACGAGCGGGATCATCAGGCCGAGCGCCCGGCCCGCCGTGATGGCCATGCCATGCGCCGGACGGCCCAGCCCGTTGAAGCCGGCACTGGCCGCAATGGTGATGCCGTAGCCGCCAATGGTCAGCGAAGCGATGCGCCAATAGTCGACAGCGGCGGCCCGCCCCTCTTCGCCCGGCAGGAAGGCCGCCGCGATCCAGTCGGCGCCGATCCACAGGATCGCCGCCACGCCCAGACCCCAGGCGATGCAGAAGAAGAAGGCCTTGCGGAAGGCTTCGCGGACCCGGTCGAGCCGGTCGGCACCCCCGTTCTGGCCGGTGATCGCGCCGATACAGGCGGACAGGGCAAAGAGCGGCACGATGGCGAAGGCCTCGACCCGGCCGGCAACGCCCAGGCCGCCCACGGCCGCATCACCAAAGCGCGCCATGGCGAGACCGGACATGGCCACGGTCATGGCAACCGGATTGAAGATGTTGGAGATGCAGGCGGGGATGCCGACGCGGGCGATGTCCATCCAGTGATGCCAGACCTCGCCGAGATCCTCCCATTTGAAGTCCAGCAGCTTCTCGTGGAAGACCAGATACCAGAGCACCATGAGGAAGGTCGCCGCATTGGCCGCCACCGTAGCCAGCGCCGCACCGGAGACGCCCCAACCCAGCCCGGGGAAGAGCCCGAAGACATCATCCAGGATGAAGATCGGATCGAGGACGAGATTCACGGCGGCCGCCGCCATCATCATGATGGACGGCACGACCGTATTGCCCAGTGCCCGCAGGATGTTGCCGGCCACCATCGGCCCGACGATCAGGACGATGCCGGCGAACCAGACCGTCATGTAGTCGACGACATGGGGCAGCATGGTCGCGCTCGCGCCCAGGGCTGTGAAGATCGGCTCCACGAACAGGATGCCCAGCAAGGAGACCGCGCCGACCGACAGGAGGGTCAGCGTCATGGCATCGGTGGAGATCCGCGAGATCGAGGAGCCATCCTTGCGGCCGGCCGCGCGGGACACGGCCGAAACCGCCCCGGCGCCCAGGCCGATGGACACGCTCATGACCAGCATGGTGACCGGGAAGCTCATCTGGACGGCAGCCTGCTGGGCCGTGCCCAGCGTGCCGACCCAATAGGTATCGATGATCCCCACCAGCATCATGGCCAGGATGCCGAAACTCATCGGCATGATCATCCGGACGACATGTCCGAAGATCGGACCTTCCGTCATGTCGTGTGCAGACCGTCCGGCCATCAGCTGTCCCTCACTCGCTTGGAGCGAGCATAGATAGGAAGTGTCGGGCCTGTCTGCACCGGCAGGCTGTCAAATGACTGTGAATTGTTTGCGACGCGCCGGTGTGACTAGAAATCAGAGACCGTCACGGACCCACCATCCGGCAGGGAGAGAAAGTCGCAGTCGACCTCGTTCAACTCGCCCCCTCCGTTCGGCGTCTCCAAGCGGCAAATGACGATGGTGTCATAGGGCATCGGCGTGGGGACTGATCCGGCCGGATCGGGGACGTCCTTGATATAGATCAGGTTCAATACCATCGAGATCTGGTAGACCAGCGAATAGCCTTCGGACGTATCCACATTCTGGACCCCGAACGTGCTGGATGGCAGGCCGGGCACCTGACTTCCATCCGACGACAGGACCAGAACCCGGCCATCCGGGGCGAACTGAAGGGTAAACGCCTGGCGGGCATGGGTTTCGGTATTCCCGTCCGGCTGGACAGTAATCGGAAAGGAGAGCCCGACCAGCTCCCTCATGGCGGCATCACTGTCCGCCAGAACCGGCGTGGACAGTCCGGCCAGGACGGCGAAAGCAGAGATCAGATGGCGCATGGTCTTTCCCCCGTGAACGAGATGTCACAGGGGCAGACTACACACCAAGACTTAAAACCAGGTGATCAGGCCCAGTTCAGGCCAAGATCATGCCCGGATCAGGCCAGCCCCTTATTGAGATCGAAGGCGGCAATACCGGCCAAATTGACGATATCGCTGACCGACGCCCCCAGGCGCGCGATCTGGACCGGCTTTTCCATCCCGACCAGCATCGGCCCGATCACGGTCGCTCCGCCCGCGGCCTTGAGCAAGCGCACGGCAATCGAGGCGGAGTGAACGGCCGGCATGATCAGCACATTGGCCGGCTCGCTGAGGCGCGAGAAGGGATAGAGTTTGTGGTGTTCCGGATCGAGCGCCACATCGGCGGCCATCTCGCCCTCATATTCAAAATCGACCCCGAGATCATCCAGGATAGAGACGGCGTGCTGGATCTTGGCGGTCCGCTCGCCCGGGGGGTTGCCGAAGGAGGAATAGGACAGGAAGGCGACGTGGGGCGTCAGACCCAGACGGCGGGCAGCGTGGGCCGTCGCGATGGCGATCTCGGCCAGGGCTTCAGGGTCCGGGAATTCGGTCACCGAGACATCGCCGATCACCAGGGTGCGGCCACGGGTGACGGCGGCGGTCACGCCCACCGTGCGGCTGTTTTCCAGCGGATCGAGCACCAGCTCGACATCCTTGAGCACCACATTGGAGTGACGTGTGACGCCAGTGACCATGCCGTCGGCATGACCCATTTTCAGCATGCAGGCGGAGAAGACATTCCGGTCATTATTGACGCGGCGCTGCGCATCCCGGCGCAGATAGCCCTGACGCTGCAGGCGTTCATAGAGGAAGTCGGCATAGAGCTCGTTGTGCTCGGACAGGCGCGCATTGCATACTTCCAGCGAGCCTTCCGGAATGCCCAATTCCTTCATATTGGCCGCCACGACATGTTCGCGCGCCACCAGGATGGCCTTGCCCAGGCCCTGGGTCTGGAAGCCGTAGGCGGCACGGATCACGGCCGGTTCCTCGCCCTCGGCGAAGACGATGGTTTTCTGGTCACCGCGGATCGAGCCCGCGACGCGCTGCTGCAGCGCCGCCGTCGGATCGAGGCGGCGGGCCAGGACCTGGCGGTAAGCTTCACTCTCCGGCATCGGGCGCCGGGCCACACCGCTGTCGATGGCAGCCTGGGCGACGAAAGGCGGCACGAACGAGATCAGGCGCGGATCGAACGGGGTCGGGATGATGTATTCCCGGCCGTATTGCAGGCGCTCGACCTGGTAGGCCTTGGCCACTTCGTCGGGCACATCCTCGCGCGCCAGGGCGGCCAGGGCGCGCGCCGCGGCGATCTTCATCTCTTCATTGATGGTGCGGGCCCGCACATCCAGGGCACCGCGGAAGATATAGGGGAAGCCAAGGACGTTATTGACCTGGTTGGGATAGTCGGACCGGCCCGTCGCCATGATGACATCATCGCGGACATCCTTGACCTCTTCCGGCGTGATTTCCGGGGTCGGATTGGCCATGGCGAAAATGATCGGATTGGGCGCCAGGGAGGCGACAATCTGCTTGGTGAAGACGCCAGCAGCCGACAGGCCGAGCAGGACGTCGGCGCCTTCGGCGGCCTCGGCCAGGGTGCGCTTGTCGGTGTCGACCGCGTGCTTCATCAGGCGCTCATGCCCGCCCGGACGGCCGGTGTAGACGACCCCATCAATGTCGACGACGGTCGTATTCTCCGACTTCACACCCATCGACTCGATAAGTTCCAAAACGGACAGGCCGGCGGCGCCGGCGCCGCACAGAACGACCTTGAGATCCTCGAAGCGCTTGCCGGTCAGGTCACAGGCATTGATCAGGCCGGCCGCGGCGATAATGGCCGTGCCATGCTGGTCGTCATGGAAGACCGGAATGTCGAGTTCGGCGCGCAAACGCTGCTCGATTTCGAAGCATTCCGGAGCCTTGATGTCTTCCAGATTGATGCCGCCGAACGTATTGCCGAAGCCGCGGACGCAATCGATGAACTTGTCCGGGTCGGTGTAGTCGACCTCGATGTCGACGGCGTCGATATCGGCAAAGCGCTTGAACAGGACCGCCTTGCCTTCCATCACCGGCTTGGACGCTGCCGCGCCCAGATTGCCCAGGCCCAGAATGGCCGTGCCGTTGGAGACTACGGCGACCATATTGCCCTTGGACGTGTAGTCGTAGACCGTCTCGGGATCTTCCGCGATCGCCCGTACCGGAGCCGCTACGCCGGGACTATAGGCCAGGGCGAGATCGCGCTGCGTTGCCATCGGCTTGGTCGCCGCCACGCCCAGCTTGCCGGGCACGGGTTTCATGTGAAAGGCAAGCGCGTCGGCGTCGAGTTGCTGGGTCGGGGGAAGTGTCGATTCAGAGGGCATTGGAAAATCCGTCTAACGAGCCGGCGAAGATGAACTGCGCCGCCCGAACTTCCAAGCCCCTGCCAGCGCTTAGCTCCTATGCGCGAGAAGATGACTGCGCGCCAGAGCCTGCTGCTGGCGGCGCTGCAGGGCCTGCAGGCTCGCTGGCAAAGCGTCCGGCAGGTCCTCCGCGATCAGGCCGGTGCCCAGGCGCCGACCGCAATCACCATGCAGCCAGGCCGCAGCGCAGGCCGCCTGGAAGCCTGGCACGCGCTGGGCCAGCAATCCGCCGATGAGGCCGGCGAGCACATCGCCGCTGCCCGCTGTGGCCAAGGCCGGGTGGGCATGGCGGTTGATCACCGGCGTCTGGCCAGGCGCCGCGATCACCGTGTCAGCGCCCTTGAGCAGGACCGTGCAGCCTGCCCGCTCCGCCGCGGTTCGCACGCGATCGACCTTGTTGCCCCAGCCATCATCCAGATCCGGGAAAAGGCGCAGGAACTCGCCCTCATGCGGGGTCAGCACATCGCGCGGCGTGAGAGCCGCGAACAAGGCATCGGGATCCGAGGCAAAGTCGCTGAGCGCGTCTGCGTCCAGCACCCGGGCACAGCCCGCCGCGCTGCTGGCGAGGACGCTGGCGCGGGCATGCCCGTCAAGCCCGAGCGCCGGGCCGATGACGGCCGCATGGGCCCGCAAATCCTGCAGGATGGCACCGGCTTCCCCGGCCTCGGACCAGCGCCTGACCATGACAGCTTCATTGGCGGTCGCCTGCACGAGCAGCGCCGCGGGCGGCGTGGCCAGCGTGACGAGGCCGGCCCCGATGCGCAGGCCCGAGCGGGCGGCCAGACGGGATGCGCCTGTCGCACTCACTCCGCCGGAAAACACGACCAGCCGGCCACGGGCATGCTTGTGATCGGAGGGCGACGCGGCGGGGAGCAGGTTCCACCAGAGGTCGGGCGCGTTCAGCCGGGCCATCGGTGTGACCGCCCTCTCCCAGCCAGGCGGGATGCCGATATCGGCCAGGACACGCTCGCCACAGGCCGATGCAGAGGGTTCCAGCAGATGCGCCGGCTTCCATTGGTGGAAGGTCACGGTCAGATCGGCCGGGACAAACAAGCCCTCCCCCATCGCATCGCCTTGCAAGCCAGAGGGAAGATCGACGGCCACCACCGGGCAATCGAGCCGCGCCATCGCCTCGACCAGATCAGCCGCCGCGCCATCCAGGGGGCGACTGAGACCGGCCCCGAACAGGGCGTCGATGACGAGTTCTGCCCCGGCCAGACAGGCCGGTTCGGCGGCTTCGATATCGCCGGTCCACAGGCTGGCGGCCCAGGCGGCGTCGCCGCTCAACTTCCGGTGCTCGCCGAGCAGGGCCAAGCGCACCGGCCAGCCCGCCTCGCGGAGCTTCTGCGCGACGAAAAACCCGTCACCGCCATTATTCCCCGGTCCACAGAGAACCCGCACATCTCGCGGCGCCCAGCGGCTCCGAATCGCGTCGAAAACGGCCGTCCCGGCCTTTGCCATAAGGCTTTGCGAAGACACGTCGTTTTCAACCGCGAATTGGTCGCAGCGCGCGCAGTCCTTGGTGTTCAGTACGGCTTCGTGCATGGTCGCCCTATTGTGTGGCAGGATTGCCTGATTGTTAGGCATTTCAGCCAGCGTCTGTTTGTGAGTATCGTTTCCGTCTTGTCTCGTATCGGCCCGGCTCTAGCGTCGCGGCGAGATCATGGAGTCCGTGATGAAGAAAATCGAAGCCATCATAAAACCTTTCAAGCTTGATGACGTGAAGGAGGCCCTGCAGGAGATCGGCGTTCAGGGGCTGACTGTCATCGAGGCCAAGGGTTTCGGTCGGCAGAAGGGTCATACGGAACTCTATCGCGGCGCGGAATACGTCGTCGACTTTCTCCCCAAGATCAAAATCGAACTTGTCCTGCCGGCCGATCGTGTCGAAGCGGCAGTCGAAGCAATCCAGAATGCGGCCCAGACCGGCCGGATCGGCGACGGAAAGATTTTCGTCAGCCCGATCGAGAGCGTCATCCGCATCCGGACCGGCGAGACCGGCCGGGATGCGCTTTAAACCCAACTTCGCTGATCCAAACTCCGGAGCCCGGCCATGTCAGACGCAATCCTGAAGAAACTCAAAGACGAAGACATCAAGTATGTCGATCTTCGTTTCACCGACCCGCGCGGCAAACTGCAGCACGTCACCTTCGACCGTTCCGAAGTGAACGCCGACTTCTTCGAAGACGGTATCATGTTCGACGGTTCCTCGATCGCCGGCTGGAAGGCGATCAACGAGTCCGACATGGTGCTCAAGCCCGATCCGTCCATCGCGGTGATGGACCCGTTCTACCAGCACCCGACCCTGGTCATGCTGTGCGACATTCTCGAGCCGGGTACGGGCGAAGCCTATAACCGCGACCCGCGGACCACGGCCAAGAAAGCCGAAGCCTTCCTGAAGTCCTCCGGCATCGGCGACACCGCCTATTTCGGTCCGGAAGCCGAATTCTTCGTGTTCGACGATGTGAAATGGTCCACGAAGCAGGAAAACACCGGTTACAGCTTCGACAGTGAGGAAGGCCCGTACAATACCGGTGCCGACTTTGCCGGCGGCAATATGGGTCACCGTCCGGGTCCCAAGGGCGGCTATTTCCCGGTCAACCCGATCGATAGCGGCCAGGACATGCGCACCGAGATGCTCGAAGTGCTCGAGGAACTCGGCTGCTGCCCGGAGAAGCACCACCACGAAGTGGCGCCGTCCCAGCACGAACTGGGGATGAAATTCTCCACGCTGACGACGATGGCTGACCGCATGCAGCTCTACAAATACACGGTCCAGAACGTCGCCGCCGCCTATGGCAAGACCGCGACCTTCATGCCCAAGCCGGTGTGGAACGACAACGGTACGGGCATGCACGTCCACCAGTCGATCTGGAAAGACGGCAAGCCGCAATTCGCCGGCGACCGCTATGCCGACCTGTCGGAAACCTGCCTCCACTATATCGGCGGCATCATCAAGCACGCCCGCGCAATCAATGCTTTCGCCAACGCGTCGACGAACTCCTACAAGCGCCTGGTGCCGGGCTTCGAAGCCCCGGTCCTGCTGGCCTATTCGGCCCGCAACCGCTCCGCATCCATCCGTATTCCGTGGGTGTCCTCGCCGAACGCCAAGCGTATCGAGACGCGCTTCCCGGATCCGGCCGGCAACCCGTACCTGACCTACACCGCCCTGCTGATGGCGGGCCTCGACGGCATCGAGAACAAGATCGATCCGGGCGAAGCGATGGACAAGGACCTCTACGACCTGCCGCCGGAAGAGCTCACGGGTATCCCGACGGTCTGCCGCTCGCTGCGTGAGGCTCTCGAATCGCTCGACGCCGATCGCGACTTCCTCAAGAAGGGTGGCGTGATGGATGACGACCAGATCGACGCCTATATCGAGCTGAAAATGGAAGAGGTGCTGCGCTTCGAAATGCATCCGCACCCGGTCGAGTTCGACATGTACTATTCCTGCTAGGCTCTGCCCTGCAGCGACAATCCGAGACGGCCGGGCCCTGCGCCCGGCCGTTTTGCATGGCGAAAGGGTTACATGTGCTGCACCGCGACGCCCGTTACGGTCGACGCGGCGCAAAGCATTCGCTACAAATCATCAACCGTCCGGCAATCCCGTTTCCGGGAAGTCCTTTCAGGAGTTCGTATGCGTCGCCGTTTCATGTTCGCCAGCGCCCTTGTCACGCTGACCGTCGCGGCCCCGTCCGCCCTTGCAGACCGGGAAATCACCGACGAGATCACGACGTCCGTTGCGACTTCGACAGCCGGCGATGGCGGCGTTCCGGACAATATTGTCATCACGAATACCGGCCGCGTCGTTCTCGCGACACCCGGCACGGCCCTGACGCTGGACAGCGACAATTCCATCGAGATGGACGGCGAGATCGAGATTATCTCGGACGATGATGGGGGTGTCGGCATCCATGTGGTCGGTGGCAATACCGGCGATCTTGTCATCGGCGGCAGCATTGCCGTGGAAGCGGAAAGCCGCGCCGAAGACGATGATGATGAAGCCGACGCCGATTTCCCGAATGCAGATGGTCCCACCGCGATCGGTGGCAATCGCATCGGCGTCCTGATCGACGGTTCCGGCGATTTCGTCGGTAACGTGGTCATGGACGCGACTGGTTCGATTTCCATTTTCGGTAATGATTCAGCCGCGATCCGCGTCCTGACCGGGATTGACGGCGATATGAGCCTGCGCGGCGGCATGTCGGTGATCGGCGACCGGTCCACCGCACTGGACCTGGTCGGCGACCTGTCGGGCGATCTCGACCTGTTCTCCAACGTCTCCTATCGCGGCGAAGACAGCTATGGCGTCCGCATCCAGGGCGATGTGGGCGGCGGCTTCTATCTGGGTGGCACCGTGTCCGGCACGGGTTACCGGATCAGCTCCTATTCCAATAATGACGAATACCTCGCCACGCTGGATGAGGACGATCTGTGGCAGGCCAATTCCGCCATCTCGATCGAATCCAGCATTGCCGGCGGTATCCTGTTCGATGCCCCGACCGAGGATAATGGCGTGGGCGTCACCTCCGGGATCGCCTTCCGCGGCGAAGCCCCGGCCATGCAGATCCTGGCCACCTCCGGTAACATCACGATCGGCGAAGCCGTGCAGCCGGCCGTCGAGGATGATCCCGACACCGAGGACACGGATGAGAGCGTGCCGGAAACGCCGCTGGGCTATTCCTTCGTGCATCGCGGCACGATCTCGACCACGTCCATGCTCAATGACACGTCCGCGACCGGACTCTATATCGGTGGCGCCGATGACGGCATGGGCGGGTTTTATTCCGCTTCCCTGACGGACGGCATGCTGATCACGGGCGGCATCGCCTCGATTTCCTATACGCGGGAAATCGCCTCGCCCTCGATCGCGATCCATCTGGACCATGGCGCTTTCCTGCCGATCATCGTCAATGAAGGCGAAATCACCGGCACGAATAACAGCGTTGCGCGCGAAAACCCGTTCACCGGCTCGGCCTATGCGCTGGTGATCGAAAGCGGCGCCGTGCTGGAAGAATTGGTCAACTCCGGCCGGATCATCGCGAACGCCTCCGGTGGCGGCAATGCCTATGGCGTGATCGACGAGTCCGGCACGCTGACGACGCTGACCAATACCGGCGTGATCCAGGTGAGCCGCTCGCCGCTGGGTTCCTATCTCGACGAGAACAACGAGATCGTGACCCCGGATGACCGTGAGGATTTCGAACTAGTCGCGTTTGACGGCAGCGCCAACACGACGGGCACGACCTTCCACCAGTATTGGGAACCGATCCCGGATGACGGCGACGACAGCACGGTCGAGCTGACCCTGCTGGACATTCCGATCTATGTGGTCGGCGACATGCTGTTCGGTAGCGGTGACGACACGGTTCAGGTCGAAGCCGGCCGCATTGTCGGGGCGGTCGATTTCGGCCTGGGCAATGACGCGCTGATCATCGACGGCCAGGCTGTCTATGACGAGATCCAGCGCCTGGTCGCCGAAGGCACGATCGATCCGGTCGACGAAGACCAGCTCTACAACATCCTGCCCTACGTGATGGGCGCGGTGAGCGACAGCGATGGCAATCTGTCCATCGCCGTCGACCTGGCGACCCTGGAACTGACCGGCGACTCCACGCTGAACATTTCCGACGCGCGCTTCGGCGACGGCTCTGTCCTGCTGATGCAGGTGGATGCCGCCGAGAACTCGCTGCGCAATATCGTGGCCTCCGGTGACGTGACCTTCGAGACCGGCTCGCGCCTGTCCGTGTCCCTGTCGAACCTGATCGGCAATGGCGGCCAGTTTGAGCTGGTCCGCGCCGCCAATCTCGTGATCGAGGACGACCTCGAAACGCTGAACGACTCGCCCTCGCCCTTCCTCTATGATGCGGCGCTGGAGCGGGATCCGAACAATGACGACGTCATCCTGCTGACGCTGCAGCGCAAATCGGCCGAAGATCTGGGCTTCGATGCCAATCAGACCGCGGCCTATGAAGCCGCCTTCGCCACCTGGTCAGACAATGACGCCCTGGGTGCCGCGCTGGCGACACTGACCACGCAGGACACGTTCCGCGCGGCCTATGACCAGCTGCTGCCGGAATATACGGCCGGTGCCATCCAGTTCGCGCTGGCCAGCAATGACAGCGCCATCGGCGCGCTCGCCAACCGTCTGGAAGCGGTGCGCCGCAGCCCGGATGAAACCGGTGGCCTGTGGCTGCAAGAGTTCGGCTATTTCGCGGACCGGGCCGGCAATGCCTTCGGTCCGGGCTATCGCGGCCAGGGCATGGGTATCGCGGTCGGCTTCGACCGCCCGCTCGGCCTGTTCTCGGCGGTCGGTGTCAACTTCGTCGGCGCCGCCAGCGAAGTCGAGGAAATCGAAGGCGTGGACGACCCGATGTCGGCGATCACCGCCCAGATCGGTCTCTATGCCGGCGCCGAACTCGGCGGGTTCAACCTGGACCTCTATGGCGCGGGTGGTTTCGACAGTTTCGAACACAATCGTCGCGTCCTGATCGGCGAATTTGACGCCACGCCGTCGGCGGAATGGACCGGCTATCACGTCACCGGTTCGGCCCGCCTGTCGCGCGATATCGAGTTTGGCGGTCGCTATTATGTGCGCCCGGCCGTGTCGGTCGATTACCTGACCCTGTTCGAAGACAGCTATGTCGAGAGCGGTGGTGGCGTCGGTATCGATCTGTCGGTTTCCGAGCGGGATTCCACCAGCTTCACCAGTTCCGGTGTGCTGACCCTGGGTGCCGTCTACGAGAACGATAATTCCTGGTGGTCGCCGCATGTGCGCCTGGGCTATCGCGGCGAGTTCGCCGGCGATGTCGTGGAGACCGATGTCAGCTTCGTCGACTATAATGACGTCTTCACGCTGCGCTCGCAGCAGGTACCGGGTTCCGGCTTCCTGTTCGGCTTCGGCCTATCGGCTGGCTCGGGCTACTCCACCTTCTCCTTCGACTATGATGCCGATGTGCGCGATGAGTTCATCCGCCACACTGCGCGTCTGGTGATGCGCCTGGTCTTCTAGATCCGCACAACCCGTCGATCGGCAACCGCCGGTTAACCCTGATCAGCGAGGCTTGCACGCATGATACGTGCAGGCCTCGTTTCCTTTTGCGCCCTGTTTGCGCTGACCGCCTGCGGCCACCGGCCGCCGGAGCAGGTCACGGATGCCTGCCTGATCCTGGAAGACAATCGTGCCTGGTGGCGCGCCCTGCAGCGCACGGAAGAGCGTTGGGGCATTCCGCCAGGCGTGCAATTGGCCATCCTGCGCCGGGAATCCTCTTTCAACGCTCATGCCCGGCCGGCCCGCAACCGGCTGCTGGGCATCATCCCGACCACCCGCCCCTCCAGTGCTTATGGCTATGCCCAGGCCCTGGACCAGACCTGGGACTGGTATCGCCGGGATACGGGGCGTCGCGGGGCCGACCGGGATGACTTCAGCGATGCTGTTGATTTTGTGGGCTGGTATTCCAGCAAGAGCCGCCAATTGTCAGGCGTCCAGCCGACCCAGGCGCGCGAGCTCTATCTGACCTATCATGAAGGCCATGGCGGCTATAATCGCGGCAGCTATCGCGGTCGCACCTGGCTGATCAATGCGGCCAATTCCGTGGCCAGTGATGCCAGCCGCTACCAGGCCCAGATCGACCGGTGCGAACGCCGGTTGAACCGGCGATTCTGGCTGCTCTGAAAAATACCCCCGAGCGCCCGACTCGTGCATGTTAGGCGCATGTCTTCGCAGAATTCCGAAACCGACCTGTTTGGTGGCGCGCCAGCCCCGACTCCGGCCAAGGCGCCGGCGCCGGGCTATTCAGCCGCCCATATCGAAGTCCTCGAGGGGCTGGAGGCCGTGCGGCGCCGTCCTGGCATGTATATCGGCGGGACGGATGAACGGGCCTTCCACCATTTGTTCGCGGAAATTCTCGACAACTCGATGGACGAGGCTGTCGCCGGCTGGGCCGACCGGATCGAGGTCGCGGTCGACGAGGACGGCTTCATCACGGTGACGGATAATGGCCGCGGCATCCCGGTCGACCCGCACCCGAAATACCCGGACAAGTCGGCTCTGGAAGTCGTGCTGACCGTGCTGCACGCCGGCGGCAAATTCTCCGACAGCGCCTACAAGACCTCCGGCGGCCTGCATGGCGTCGGTGTATCCGTCGTGAACGCCCTGTCCGAATTGCTGGAAGTGGAAGTGGCCCGGGAAAAGACGCTGTGGAAGCAGTCCTTCTCGCGAGGCCTGCCGCTGGGCAAGCTGGAAAAGGTGGGCCCGGCCCCCAATCGCCGCGGTACGCGCATCCGTTTCAAGCCGGATGCGGAGATCTTCGGCGACAAGATGCGGGTCAAGCCGCAGCGCATCTATGCCATGGCCAAGGACAAGGCCTATCTGCGCCCCGGCGTGAAGATCCAGTGGCGCTGCCCGGAAAGCCTGGTGCAAGGCCTGGATATCCCGCACGAGGATATCCTGTGCTTCCCCGGCGGTCTGGCCGACCGCATGACCGAGCTGACCCAGAAGTCCGCGCTGATCACGGCGGAGACCTTTGCCGGTCGCGTGGAGCGCGAAGACGGTACGGGTGGCGTGGAATGGGCCGTGACCTGGTCCGGCAACGGGTTCGGCAGCGAGGCGGACGGGTTCTGCCAGTCCTTCTGTAACACCGTGCCGACGCCGCAGGGCGG
>NZLV01000146.1 GCA_002694345.1 Maricaulis sp. | reverse complement strand
TGATGACGGCGGCCGAGGGGATTTACGGCATTGACGGCGATGGCACGGTCACTTTCATCAATCCGCGCGCCTGCCAGATGCTCGGCTATGAAGAGCACGAGCTGATCGGCAAGGACATGCACGCCACCGTCCACCACTCGCGGCGGGATGGCTCGCTCTATCCGCGTGAGGAATGCGGTATCCATTTCCCGGACCTGCCCGGTGAATCTGCCGATGGGGATGTGTTTTGGACCAAGGCAGGCCAACCCATACCGATTGAATCGGCCTCGTCCCCGCTCGATCCCGACGACAAGACCAAGGGTGCGGTGATCACCTTCCGCGACATCACCAATCGCAAGCGCGACGAGCTGGCCTTGCGCCGCTACGCGCAGGAGCTGAAGCGTTCGAACTCTGAGCTGCAGGAGTTTGCCTATGCGGCCTCGCATGACCTGCAGGAGCCTCTGCGCAAGATCCAGGCCTTTGGCGAGCGGTTGAACAACAAGTGTTATGACGCTTTGGATGATACCGGTCGGCACTATCTGGAGCGCATGGTGGATGCTTCCACCCGGATGCGCCGTCTGATCGATGATCTCCTGAGCTATTCGCGCGTCAATTCCAAGACCACCTCTTTCTTGCCGGTCGAGCTGTCGGCCGTGATTGCCGATGTTCTGTCGGATCTCGAGCCGCGCATTTCGGCCGAGAATGCCACGATCCGGGTTGGGGAAATGCCGGCCGTCGAGGCAGACCCTGGCCAGATGCACCAACTCTTCCTCAACCTGGTGGCCAACTCGCTGAAATTCCGCCGTCCGGGCGTCCAGCCCTCGATCTCCATCGAAGGGAGTGTTGAGGTGGGTGAGAATGGGGCCATGGCGCGGATCGCCGTGGCTGACAATGGCGTCGGGTTCGAACCGCGCCATGCCGAGCGCATTTTCGGCATGTTCGAGCGCCTGCACGGACGTGACGAGTTTGACGGAACTGGTGTGGGCTTGGCCACCTGCCGCAAGATCGCTGAGCGCCATGCCGGCGAACTCACCGCCTGGGGCGAGCCGGATGCCGGCGCCGTCTTTACCCTGCTTCTGCCGGTCCGGCAGGGCAGTGTGACCTGATGGAGGACGGCGCGCCGTCCGGTGGCCGTATTTGATCGCAATGGACGAAACCCGGACTGCTCACCCCGCTTGGCGAAAGCGGCTGGTCCCGATCCTGTCGGGACTGGGCAGTGCGCTGGTGCTGGCCGTCTGGGTGCCGATCGCCTGGGGGGAGGTCGCCGGAATGGCCGCAGCGGGTGTTGTGGCGATCCTCCTTCTCGGGATTGCCATTCTGTCCTGGCGGCAGGTCGATGCGCATGAGGCCGCGATGGAGCGCTTGCAGCGTGACAATGCGGACTTGTCCGAGTTTGTGCGGGTCACGACGCACGACCTTCATGAGCCGCTCCGGAAGATCGAGATGTTCGGTCAACGTCTTCACGACACGCTGGGCCCTGTTCCGGACGAGAAGCAGTCCCGTTATCTGGAGCGAATGACCGACGGGGCGACGCGCTTGCGTGCCTTGCTGGACAAGCTCAAGACCCACGCCCGGGTGCGGGACGTGAATACAAACGTCCAGCCGGTCGCTCTGGATGAGCTGGTTGCGAGCATCGTTGAGGAACGGGTCCAGGCACCCCACAGTGTAACCCTCGACACCTTGCCCATGGTCGCCGCCGACCCGGACCAGATGCGAACCCTGTTCGAAAATCTGATCGATAATGCCTTGAAATATCGGCAGGCTGACGCGAATGTGGATATTCGAATCTCCGCCCGGTCAGAGGCGGACACCACAGGCGGGCTGGCTGTGATCGAAGTGAGCGATAATGGCATCGGGTTCGATAACCGGCATGCCGAGCGCATTTTCGGCCTTCTGGACCGCCTGCATGCCCGGGATGTCTATTCTGGGTCCGGTGTCGGCCTGGCGACTTGCCGCAAGATAGCCGAACGGCACGGTGGAGGGATCACCGCCCGCGGGGAAGAAGGGAAAGGTGCCTGCTTCACCTTGATCTTGCCGCGACATCGGGCGATTCTGTCGGAGACATGACCCGTCAGTGACGGGTCCAGCAGGACGGGGCCTAAAACATGAGCCAGGAAAACCGGCTTTTCACCATTCTCATGGTCGATGACGATCCGGATGATCGTCTGCTCTTCAAAGAGGCCTGTGAGGAAGTCCGGCTTCGCAATCCGCTGGAATTTCTCGAGAATGGCGAACAGTTGGTCGACTATCTGCGTCGCAACGGCTCTTATGCCAACCTCGAGGGCGCGCCCTATCCCGGCATTATCCTTCTCGATCTGAATATGCCGCTGAAGGATGGCCGCGAAGCTCTGGAAGAGATCAAGAACGACGCCGAGTTGCGCCATATCCCGATCATCGTGCTGACCACGTCCAAGGACGAGGATGACATTCTCTCCAGCTATGGGCTCGGAGCCTCCTCCTACATCGTCAAGCCGATTTCGCTGGACCGTCTCATGCGAGTGGTCAATTCCATCGGCGAATACTGGGTCCAGATTGTCGAGGTTCCCCAGTCCGATAACGGTGACGACGACGCGATCGACTGACGCGCCTTTTCCCGCGACAGGAGAATGGTCTATTCTGGTTTCGCGCGAGGGGGCGCAAGGCCGGAAAGGCCAGTCATGCGGGGAGAAAACCCATGAAACACTATCTTGTGGCAGCAAGCACGATGATGCTCGTCCTGACACCGGCAGCTTTGGCGGACGGGATGGACAATGCCGTCGGTCACACCGTCCGGGTCAGTCTGGGCGAAGAGGGCTTCGACGCCTGGTTCGGTGAGGATGGAAGCTATTCCGACAGCCGTGGCGCTTCCGGCTCCTGGAGTCTGGACAGTGAGCTGTGCATCCATATCGAGACAGAGCAAGGCTCCGTGTCCCAATGCGGGCCGTGGAATTCCGATCTGGCCGTGGGGGACAGCTGGACCACGACCGGCTGGTCGGACGATGGCAGCGCCATCACCATTCAGATCGTCGGCCACTAGGTCAGGATTGCGCCGGAGGGGCAGAGTGTCCCTCCGGTTCGCCTGCCGCGCGATCTGTCGCGACTTCGACTTAATTTGCCGCTAGGCTTGTCGTCATCGCATCTGCGATCTGGGGGAAGTCATGTTCTTGTTCGGGCGATTGTCCAAGATTTCGGCCACGCTTTTCGTGTCCATGCTGATGGCCATGGCCATGCTCGTCTTGCTCTGGTTCTACCTGCCGCACTGGCTGGGCTGGGTGCAGGACGGGGCGGACTTGGTCGAGGATGCCGTTGCCAGCCTGCCCATCCCCGAGCAGTACAATAATCTCGTCCGGATCTATGCTAGCGACGACAAGATCGTCCTTCTGATCTTCACCGTCATTGCCCGTATCATGCTGGGCATTGTTGGGTCCGCCTTCTCGGCTGTGACCGGCATGAACAAGATCCGCGTGTCGGAACCGACCTTTGTCAGCCGCATCTCCTCGATGATGGCGACGCTTTTCCTGTCCTTCGTGCTCGCCATCATCATGCTGGCCTTCATTGCCCTGACGATGGAGCATGTGCTTCACACCATGCTCGATGCCGCCGATTGGGTGGAAGATCAGCTTTCCCACCTGCCGCTGACCGGGCGTTGGCAGTCCGGTGTCCGGTTCGCAGTGTCGGATGACAAGATCCTGCTGCTCTTCTTCACCATCATCGCCCGCATCCTGATCGCGTTGGTCGCTACGGCTTTCACGCAGTCCTGGCGGTCGGTTACGGGTGGCAAGAAGACCCAGACCATCAAGGTTCCGACCTGATCGGCTTGCAGCGTCGATCTAGTCGCTGAGCACTTTCGCCAGATAGGGCAGGGATGTATCCATCCGGAAGTCGATGGAGGAATGTGTTCCGGCGAATTCCTCGTAGACGTGTGGAATGCCGCGGGCAGCGAGGGCCTTGTTCATGCGGCGGGCGCCATAGACCAGATTGTACTGGTCGACATCGCCGCAATCGATGAACAGGCCTTTCAGGTCCATCAGGCCCTCGGCATGCGTTTCCAGCATTTCCAGCGGATCCCATTTCATCCATTGCGACCAGCGCTCCGGAATGCGTTCACACGTATCCATCGTCACCGGCAGGCGAATGCCCAGGAATGCGTCGGGATCGGGGTCGTAGGTCGCCGCCATGGCCAGGATCATCAGGGCGTGGAGATCATCGCCGCTGACCTTTACCTGACTGTCCTTCTCCCAGCTTTCGATGAAGCTTTCGATCGTGCCGCCATGCTTGGCAATCCGGCGCAATGTGTGGGCAAAGTCCGCTGCGAACATCAGCTCGAAGCCCATATCGCCGGAATGGCAGGCTGCCGCCGACCAGAAGTCCGGGTGCAACAGGGCATGCACAATGGCGCCATAGCCGCCTGAGCTCTTGCCGAAACAGCCGCGCTTGCCGGCACCGCCGCAGCCGAACCCGGCTTCAATCGCCGGAATGGCCTCCTGTCTCAGGAAGTCATCCCAATGTCCCATGGCCAGGGAATTCACATACTGGTTGCCGCCGAGGCGGGTGAAGCAGTCGGGAAAAGCAATCACGCAGGGCTTCATTCGGCCTTCATGGATCAGCCGGTCGGCACGCTCGGGCACATTCTCCCCGAAATTGCGCCAATTCGTGTGGCCGGGACCACCGGATGTGAAGCCGACCAGGTCGACCAGCAAGGGCAGGTCTTTGCCGTCATGACCGTGCGGTACATAGACATCGATCCGGCGACGCGGGCTGTCACCCAGCATATTGCCGGCGATGGCCTGGCTGTCGACATGAAGGGTGTGAAGGGTTCCGGCAGGACTGGTCGTGTGTTTCATGGTGCCAGATTAGGCGTGTTTGCTTCCTGCCGCCATCTCAGGAAGAGCCAGACAACAGTCGCTTCCAGGCCGATCTGGAAAAAGCCGATCTGAGAGGGAAAGTCCGGATTGAAGGTCTGGAAAATCCAACTGGTTGCCCGGATGGCGGCCCCTGCGAGATAAGTGGTGAGGAATAAGCGGGGACGTTTCAGAATGAGGGCCACCAGTGCGATCCAGAAGGCCAGCATGCAGGCGTGACCCAGAAAGATCGTGATCGGCGGTGCGCCGGTGGCCGCATCCTGCGAGGCCAGGGGCAGGGAGAGGGGTGTCGGCCCGTGCGTCAGCAACCAGTACGCCACGATCCAATAGCTGGCGACCAGGGCGGACAGGGATGTCAGGGGCAGCATCACGCGCCAGCTCAGACTGGACATCTTTGACGTTGAGCGCCTGGGGTCGGGGTTGCGGTGGGGCATCCGGCCGGGGTCCTTTGCGTCGTCAGACAATCTAACGGTGAAGTGGGTCCTGCATGCAAGTCGTTTTCTCTGGCCGCGAGGGCTTGTGAAGCGGCGGGGGGTGGCCGAAGCTTGCTCCATGAGCAGCGACAAGACTTTCATCTCCGCCGACAAGCTTCTGGCGCAGAGTTTTCAACTGGCCGCCGGCATTCTGCAGAGCGGTTTTCGTCCGACCTACATTGTCGGTGTCTGGCGCGGTGGCGCGCCGGTCGGTATTGCGGTCCAGGAATACCTGGCGTGGAAAGGGGTGGAGACAGACCATATTGCCTTGCGGACCTCCGCCTATACCGGGATCGACCAGATGGCCCGGGAAGTGCGCGTGCATGGCGAGAGCTATCTCGTTGATGCCCTGAACGCCGAGGACCGGCTCCTGATCGTGGATGATGTCTTTGACAGTGGCAGTTCCATCGAAGCGATTATCGATGTCCTGCGGGCCAAGTGCCGCCGCAACTTCCCGCAGGAAACCCGAATTGCGACGGTCTACTACAAACCGACACGCAACCGGTCATCCATGACCCCCGACTTCTACGTAGAAGAGACGGATGCCTGGCTCGTCTTTCCGCACGAATTGTGCGGCCTGAGCCGGGATGAGATATTGGCCAAGGGCGAGGTGGGGCAGCGCGCACTCGAAAGCTGACCCGGCCCGCCGAGGGAGGCGGCTGTGGTCAAGATGAAACCCCGCACGCCGAAACGGGATGTCGGTCTGTTCTGGACGGTCTGGGCGCTTGCCCTTTTGGAGCTGGTCTACACGCTCTACTGGGTGGGCAGTGACCTGGTCGTCCGCGCCTTTCCCGCGACGCATGAACTGTTTCCGTCCGAGCTGGTCGATTTCGTTCTGATGACACCCCTCTGGCAGGAGATCTTGTATTTGACCGGCGTGATCTTGCTGGTGGCGAGCTTTGTCCTGGTCAGCCTGCGCCAGCGGCTGGTTCTGGCTTGCTATCCGGTCAGCATGCTCCTGTTCAGTGTCGACTGGATCATGGCCGCGGCCCACGGGGCCGAGTTCCTGACTGTGCCGGGCTATGTCTCGCTGGTCTATCAGGCTGCGGTGACCAGCCTCCTGGTCATGCTCTACAATCGGGGGCGTTTGCGCTGAGCTGCCGCGAGCGGTCTTGCCGGTCCGTGAAACTCGGTTCATGCTCCCGAACGGGGCTGATTGGGGCGGGCGTGAAACGTGGCAATACCCTATATTCGTGGGCTTTCTGCGGGACGGATTGCGCTTTTGGGCGCGCTGCTGCTCCTGCTCCTTGTCGAGACGACCTACTCGCTGTGGTGGGCTGTTGGTGACGTTCTGATCCGGACCGTTCCGGCAGCGCAAGGCTGGTACAAGCCGATCATGGTCGACCTGGTCCTCGGAACACCTCTTCTGCAGGACATGCTCTATTTTGCGGGCACGGCGTTTTTGACATTGAGTTTTGCCGGGCTGGTGATGCGACGGAGCTGGGCTTTCTGGGCCTACGCAGCGGCAGCAATGCTCTTCAATCTCGATTGGATCTTCAGCGGATTGTCCGGCAATGACCTCCAGCCCGAGGCCGGCTATTTCAGCATGGTCTACGCCGGTCTCGTCCTGCTCCTGCTGTGGATCTCCAACAGGCTTGCCGTCACGCGCTAGCGTTCGTCCAGTCCGATGTCGAAATTCGGGGCGGAGTGTGTGAGCGCTCCGACCGAGATGACATCGACCCCGGTCTCGGCAATGCCGCGAACCGTGTCCAGATTGACCCCTCCTGAGGCTTCCAGGATTACCTTGCCCTTGGCTTGATCGACTGCAGCCCGCAAGTCATCGAGGCTGAAATTGTCCAGCAGGACGCTTTCGGCACCGGCGTTGATGGCGGCGCCCAGCTGGTCCAGCCGGTCCACCTCGACGGCGATGCGTGTCATGTGACCGGCGCTCTGGCGGGCGGCCTGTACGGCCTCGGCGACACCGCCGCACACGGCGACATGATTGTCCTTGATCAGGATGGCGTCATCCAGACCGAAGCGGTGCAGCGCACCGCCCCCTGCCTGCACGGCCTGGAGTTCGAAAGCGCGGAAGCCCGGCGTGGTCTTGCGGGTGTGAGCGATGCGAACCCCGGTGCCGGCGATGGCGTCGACATAGGTGCGGGTGAAGCTGGCGATACCACTCATCCGGCCCATGAAATTGAGCGCGATGCGTTCGGCGGACAGCAGGCCGCGCGCCTTGCCGGTGACGCTGATCAGGACATCATCCGGTTCCACGGTCTCGCCATCAGCGACCTGCGGGCTGACCAAGGCTTCCGGATCGCATTGCCAGATGGCTTCCAGCGCCGGCTGCAGGCCACAGACCACGCCGGCTTCGCGGGACTTGAAATAGAATTTGGCCTCGGCCTTGGCCGGGATGCAGGCCAGGGAGGTGACATCACCCCGGCCGCCTTGGTCCTCGGAAATGGCGCGGGCGACCGCCTCGGTCACGACATGGCGGGGCAGGGGCATCACGGGCATCGGGGTTTCCTGTTATTCGGCCGGGGTTTGAAAGCGCAGCGCGCCAGGTTCGGTGCGCGTCAGATCATCTAGGGTCAGGCGCGTGTGTATGGCATTGGCCGAGGTGTGCGGGCAATCCGTCCGGAAGTGACCGCCACGGCTTTCGCTGCGCTTCAAAGCACCCGTGACAATGAAGTCGGCCGCCATGAGGGCATCCGCATCGCCATGCTCGGCGCGCAGGTCGGTGACCAAGGCTTTCAGGGCGCTCAATCCGGCTGCGTTGCGTTCGACGCCGCAATGCCGGGACATGGCCTGCCGCAGGCTTTGGAGTGCGTGTGGCGGGATTGTGCTTCCACGCCGCTGATCAAGTCCGGGATCAGCGCCCTCCGTCCGGCCTTCGCCAGACAGCTTCTCCGTTGAAGGGGAGGATAGAAGCAGGCCGGCCACGCGCGCAGCGCTCACCAAACCTTCCGCCAGCGAGTTTGAAGCCAGCCGATTGGCGCCGTGCAGGCCGGTCGAGGCGCATTCACCAATGGCATAGAGGCCGGGCACGTCCGTGCGACCATCCACATCGGCCTTCACGCCGCCCATGTGATAGTGCGCCGTCGGGGCTACCGGGATGGGCTCGATGCGCGGATCGATCCCGGCCTTCTGACAGGCGGCGAAGACGGCGGGGAACTCGTCGGGAAAGGCCTCACCGATCGCCGTTCGGCAGTCCAGGAAGGCACCCTTGCCGGAGGCGTTCTGCCGGTGCACGGCTCGGGCGACGACATCGCGCGGGGCCAGTTCGGCATCCTCATGGACGGCTTTCATGAAGCGGTGGCCGGTCCGGTCGATCAGGGTGGCCCCCTCACCGCGCAGGGCTTCGGTGCACAGCGGCGCGGGATCAAGACCGGCATTGAGTGCGGTCGGATGGAATTGCACGAATTCTGGATCCTGAACGGTCGCGCCGAGACGGGCCGCCATCACCATGGCCTGCCCCTGAGCGCCGGCAGGCGTCGTGGTCAAGGCAAACAGGCCGCCGGCCCCGCCCATGGCAAGGATGGTGGCTTCCGCCTCGATGGTTTCGATCCGGCCATCGGAGGCCTGGGCTATCGCGCCGGTGCAGGCCTGCGCATCGCCCAGCAGAGAGAGGGCTTTCCAACCATCCTTGATCTCAATGTGGTCTGCCTGGCGCACGGCCCCGATCAGCGTCGCCATGATCGCGGCTCCGGCCCCGTCACCCTTCACCCGGGCCACGCGGTGGCGCGAATGCGCGGCCTCCCGTGACAGCGACCAGGCCTTGCCCTCGCGCTCGAAGGGGGCACCCAGCGCAGCCAGCTCAGCTACTTCGGCCGCAGCGCCTTCAGCGAGGGCGCGGGCCGCTTCGGTCTCGACCAGTCCGGCACCGGCCGTGATGGTGTCATTCGTGTGCAGGACCGGCGTGTCGTTGTCGGCCAGCGCCGCCGCCACCCCGCCCTGGGCCCAGCCCGAGGCTGCGCCTTCACCCAGCGGCGAACCGGTCAACAGAACGACCTTGCGCGGCGCCAATTTCAGCGCTGCCCAGAGCCCGGCAATGCCGGCACCACAGATGAGAACGGGGCGGGTCAATGATGTCGCTCCCAATTGTCGTTTTCGCGGTTGAAACGGAAGGGCCCGGTGCAGATGTAGGCTTCGGGCATCCAGGGCAGGTCGATTGTGTCGAGCGGCCAAACTTCCGAGCATTCATCCTGCAAGCAGATGCAGCCGAAAACGGCAGGGCCCCAAGCACTATCTGTCGGGTCGCCTTCCCCGTTCCGGAAAACTGCAATCGGTTGCGAAGATAGCGCAACGCCGGAAGCCGTGCGGAGTGCTTCGCTATCGCCATACAAATCGGAGATATTGAAGGGACGATCCCTGAGAAATATGCGGCTCTCGCGGTCGATGGAAGGCGTATGGTTTGTCAGATAATACGCCTCGCCCCGACCTAACTCCTCTGCCCAACGGCGGGTCGCTGTTTCAATGCCATCATAGTGAGGCTGGTCGACACCTATTCGAGCCAAATTGCCAAGGACGCCGCGATTGATCTCGCCACGGACGCGTTGTGCCGGCCCCGGGGCTGTCGAAACGAGGCGGACATTAAAAAGGAGATAGCCATCCAGCGGATAGCCGTTGCATAGGTCCGGGTAGTCTTCCAGGCCGAGCTCGACCACAAAGTCATGTGGGTTTCCGGCCTCGATCGCAGTCTCGATTGCTTTGCAATAATTGAACAGCACGCCCTCGAGGATGACGTTCGTTCCATTCAGAAGGTAGAGTGAAGGCGCGCCGTCAGGCCAATCTCCAAGGTAAATACGAGGTGCAATGATCTCTCTATCCCAGGCGAGATAGGCCTAGTGAACACTTGGGTGTAAAGCGGCCCCCCCCTCGTCAACCCAGCGAAAGTGCCCGCCGATCTGGACCC